>JANMBA010000065.1:0-10670 GCA_031360105.1 Novosphingobium sp. | reverse complement strand
AGCGCCGGGCAAGTCCGCAAGGGGCTTTACGATGGATCGGGGCAATGGCGGCCTTATGCCGAATATCTTGCGCCGGTCCTGCCGATCCTCGCCCCGTGGATCGAACGCTTCGGTTATGCAGCCTGACCGAGCAGCGGATTGGGCGCGGCCATCGCGATCCCAAAGGTCTCCGCCACCCGCTCGGCCCACACCGCGACCATGCCGATCTCGTCACCATAAGCGGCACGGGCCTGCGCATATTCGGTCGTCCGCTGCTGCGCCGTGAACGCTGCGCCCGATTTGGAATGCTGTGAAAACGCGGGACCGGACACCATCTGGCTGATTGTGGCGGCATCGGCGGCCAGCCCGTAGTGCGCGATAATTGCCGCCATCGCCCGGGCCGGCTGCGCGGTCAGTTGGTCGGCATCGAGCGTCGCCAGCCGCGCCGGGCCATACTTTGCCGCCAGCATGGCAAAATGGCGGTGCTGGGCGAGCCAGCCAATCGCCGCCACTTGCAGATCGCTTTGCCGAAAATAGTCTTCGGGCGTGAAGCCGAAGTCGGCGTAAGCCTCGCGTAAGTAACCCTCGAGCAATTCGCGCACCCATAACCGACAATGCAGCCCCTTGCGTACGACCGAGATCAGGAATGTCTCAAGCGGCGCGTAGAGAAACAGCGCCTTGGCTTGCGGTTGCAAGGTCAGCATCAATTCGGCCAGCGGGTTTAGCAGGTTCGACGGCTTGACCACCACCGCTTCACCCGGGCCGAACGGCCGTCCAAGCAGCCGTAACGCACCATCGGCGACCCGCGCGACCGCTGGCGGCGGTGCCCCACGGCGGCGAAATCCGACGACATCGTTCAACACCTGCGGTTCGCTCAGCCCTACCGCCAAACCCGGCCGGTCAAGCGCCCGTGCCACCAACGTTGAACCACAAAATGCTGAATGGAATAGGAAATGCACTGGACCGTGGCTGAGGTTTGCCAGGCATTCTGCCGCAGGTAGATCTTGTGCGGGGCGATCAGCGCCGAGATATTCGTCAGTCAGGAACGGCATCGCCGCATGCTCGGCGCGGGCCAGACGGATCAGTCTGAACGCGTCGCCGCTTTCAACATAGCGGTGGGCAAACCATTCAGGATCGGTGCGAGCGGCGGCGGTCATCGGCGCTGGTTTAGGCACAGGCGGCGGCGGCGGCAACTCCCGCTTGCGAGCGGCCTGCGGTAAATCTAGGGTCCAGCCATGGCTGATCCAACTACGCCCAATCCTGAAGCTGCCCAGCGTGCCAATGCCGAAGGGCTGGCAGCGATTCAGGGCGGCGATGCAGCCGTGGCAATTGCCGCGTTTGAGCGAGCCACCGCAGCTGACCCGCTGGCCGGGCCACTGTGGCGCAATCTTGCCCATGCGCACCGCCTGGCCGCTGACCGCGCCAGCGAGCGCGCCGCGCTCGGTCGCGCGCTGGCGCTCGACCAGACCGATTTTGCGGCACACTTGCGTCTGGCCCAGCTGTTTCAGCAGGAAGGCGAGGAAACCCGCGCGCTGCTCGCCTGGAGCGGGGTCCAGCAGATGGCGGCCCACATTACCCAGCTCGCCCCCGGAATTGCTGACCAGCTAGCGGCTGGCGCAACGTATTGCGATAGCCTGCGCGCCAAGCTTGCGGCCGCCACCGCAGCGGTCACTGCGCCGGACAACGGCTTTGACGAAACCGAAGCGCGCCGCGTGCGCGCCTTTGTCGATCAGGCACAGGGGCGGCGGCAGGTGTACCAGAACCACTGCGCGGGTGCGCTGTATCCGTTCCTGCCTGCCGATGAATTTTTCGACCGCCAGCACTTCCCTTGGTTTGCCGAGCTTGAAGCAGGCACCGCTGCGATCGCTGCGGAACTTGCCACGCTTTTGGCGGCACCGGGCGATGCGCTGCGACCTTACGTTCAGCTTGACCCCGGCACGCCGCACAACGACTGGTCGGCACTGGATGGTTCGCTGGACTGGTCAGCCTGCTTCCTGTGGGAATACGGGCGGCCCAATGCTGCGGTGATTGCGCGCTGCCCGCAGACCGCAGCGTTGCTCGAACGCTTGCCGCTCGCCCGGATTCCGGGGCGCGCGCCCAATGTATTCTTCTCACTGCTCCGCCCGCACAGCCATATTCCGCCGCACACCGGGGTGACTAACACCCGCGCGATTATCCACCTTGCGCTCGACATCCCACCGGCTTGCAGGTTCAGAGTGGGGGGCGAAACCCGCGAATGGGTGTCAGGCACAGCTTTCGCCTTTGATGATACAATCGAGCACGAAGCCTGGAACAACAGCGATCAGCGCCGCGCCGTGCTGATCATCGATGCCTGGAACCCGCACCTGTCGCCCCGCGAACAGGCCGCCGTAGTGTCATACTTCAATGCCGCCGATGGCGCGCTGGATGGCTCTTCACCGTTTGGAACAGCGCCTTGATGCAATCCGCAAAACGCGATATTTTAGTAACTTCGGGTTTTACGAGGTGCGTCATGCTTGCTGCCACAATCGCTATGATACTTGCCAATTCAGCTGCTGCAGCCACCGAGCTGGAGCTGACTTCGGGATCGACCACGATGACGGGATCGCAAATCCGCGAATATAATTCGCATCTGGACCGCGACCATCCCAATTACATCCGCTGCGTGCGGGTTGAGGAAACCGGGTCACTGGTTCGCAAACGCCCGGTCTGCCGTACCAATCAGCAGTGGGCTGCTGCTGACGAAGCGGGTAATCGCGAGAGCCGGGACATTGCCGACGCCATGCGGGCCAAAGCTACTGCGGGTGAGTAATAGCTAAGCTGCGCGTCAGTTCGCCAGCCGCACCACTCGCAGCCCAGCCTGGCCATCGACGGTGGCCATGTAGCCGCCCATCGCGGTGCGCTTGATCATAATCTTGGCACCGCCTTTGGCAAATACATCGCGGCCGTCAATCTGCTTCCAGCGCGAATCGTCGGTGAGCACGAAGATTGGCATGCCGTCGCTGGCTGAGCGCACGGCCTTGATCGTGCTATCGATCTGTTTGACCTCTTCGGTATCGTCGTCGCTGCCAAACAGCTTGAGCCGGGGCAGGCTCAGCCCGAACAGTCCGCGCCGCGCTTCGCGCATCGTCTCGCGATCGGCAATTATCAGTTGGCGATCGCGCACCGCGCCAGCCAGCGTCGCGACCTTCTGGTCATAGCAGGCCAGCCGCGCGGACGGATCGGCGACCGACTTGCAATCAAGCAGCGCCTGATAAGTCGGCGGAGTGGCCGGGGCCTGCTTGTCATTCTTGGCCAGCGCCGGGCCAGCAATCGGCACGCAAAGCGCCACAGTAAGAATCGCGAAGGAAATGGCGCGGTGCATAATGAGTGTCCCAATCGGTTATGCGCAAGGCATGCCGGTTGCCGGGCCGATAGGCAAGCACTGGGCGCAAGGCCTGACTGGCGGCGAACGAAACAGGCCCGCGAATTGCTTCGCGAGCCTGTTTCCGTTTCATCAGCGACCCAGCAGGGCCGCTGGCCGCTTAGGCAGCTTGCAGCTTCTTCAGCTCGCGCTTGACCTTGACCGCCGTGACCGAAAGCTTTTCGTCCGAGGTTTTGAGCAGCCAGTTGTCGAGCCCGCCAACGTGCTCAACCGATCGCAGGCCATTGGTCGAGACACGGAACTTGAAACTGCGATCGAGCGTTTCAGACATCAGCGTGACGTTCTGCAGGTTGGGCAGGAACACGCGCTTGGTCTTGTTGTTGGCGTGGCTGACGTTGTGGCCGGTCTGGCGGCCCTTGCCGGTCAGTTCGCAAATACGGGACATGGCTAAACTCGCTTGAAAATCGGGACCGGTGTCGGCCTAGAAGGCGCGCGCTTAGCGAAACGCCCTTGCAGGGTCAAGATATACCGGCCAATCCGCCGCAAATGAGCCGCTGGCCCCTGCCCGAACCGATGAACGCTGCTTTGGCGCAGGCCCGCGCCGCCGCGACATTGGGCGAAGTGCCGATTGGCGCGGTGATCATCAAGGACGGGGCGGTGATTGCTGCTGCACACAACGCTCCGCGCGGCCTGAATGATCCGACCGCGCACGCCGAAGTGCTGGCGATTCGCGCCGCAGCGGCAGTGCTGGGCAACGAGCGGCTCGATGGCTGCGAACTGTGGGTGACGCTGGAGCCTTGCGCGATGTGCGCAGGCGCGATTGCCCATGCCCGGATTGCGCGGCTGTATTATGCGGCGCCCGATCCTAAAGGCGGCGCGGTCGAGCATGGAGCGCGCGTGTTCGAACACGCGCAGTGTCTGCACCGGCCCGAGGTATATGCGGGGATGGGCGCGGATGAGGCGGGGGCGCTGCTGCGGGCGTTTTTTGCCGCCAGGCGCGGCGCGCTAAAGCCCCCGCCAGATTTTTAGCGGCACATCGCCTTTGGGCCCAAACCCGCGTTTGTCGCAGGCGATCGGCATGAATTTGGCAGAATAGCACAGATGCATTTCGCGCAGCCAACCGCCGTTGCTCACCGTCAGGCCGATCGCGCTGACTGGCCAGCCGGAGTTCTGCGCGGCAAAGGCCTTGCGCAAGTCGCCCGCAGTCAGGCCGGGCTGCTTCGACAGCCGATCAGCATCGGGCAAGTGCAGCGACTGCCACAGGATGCTGCTGACTTTGTAATAGTCGGCAGGGCTGGCCGCCATGCAGCTGCCGTGCTTGGCCCATTCGTGTTCGATCAGCCAAGGTACTGGGGTCATGCACAGATTGGCGCGCAGATCGTCCGGGGTCGGGCGCGGGGTAAGCGCGCACCATTGCGGCGATTTGCCGTTGCCGCTTTCGGGCCACAACCCGTGCAGCACGAATCCGAACCGGCCGATTTTGCCGTTACACTGATAGTTGCCCGGATCATCGCCGCGCTTGGAGTGGCAGAACTCAGGCGACCAGCTGACCGCGAGGGTATAGCCGGTGATCGCCGCGCGGTAGCTTGGCCCATCGGGCTGGACCGGCGGCGGCAGCGTGACATTTTGCGGGACGCGGCACTGGTAGGCCTGCGCGAGCGCGGGGCTGGGCAGCAAAGCAAGCGCAGCAAGCAGCAGGTGTTTCATAGCGGCGTGAAATCCAGTCCGATATCGGCGGCGGGGGCGCTTTGGGTCAGACGGCCGACCGAAACATAGGTCACGCCGGTCGCGGCAATTGCGGCGATAGTATCCAGCCGAACCCCGCCCGAGGCTTCGCACGGCACCCGTCCGGCGATCAGCGCCACCGCCGCGCGCAGCGTGCCGGGGTTCATATTGTCGAGCAGGATATGGCTCGCGCCCGCGCTTATGGCCGCTTCGATCTGATCGATCCGGTCAACCTCGCAGATGATCGATTGGACCCCGGCGGCTTTGGCGCGACTCACCGCCTGCGCTACGCCGCCAGCCACCAGCACATGGTTATCCTTGATCATCGCCGCATCCCACAGCCCCATCCGATGGTTCTGTGCGCCGCCCATCCGGACCGCGTATTTCTCCAAGTGGCGCAGCCCGGGGATGGTCTTGCGGGTATCGAGCAAGGTGCCACGCCCCTGCATAGCGTCCACGTAAGAGCGGGTTAGCGTGGCGATACCCGAGAGGTGCTGCGCCGTGTTAAGCGCCGAACGCTCGGCGGTGAGCAGCGCGCGGGCATTGCCCTCGATCCGCATGAGATCGGTGCCGGGGCCGACCTGCGCGCCTTCCTCAACCAGGGTTTCGATTTCAATGTCACGATCGAGCGCGCGGAAGAACGCCGCCGCAATCGGCAGGCCGGCTACCGTGATCGCATCGCGGCTGTCCATCACCCCGGCAAAGCGCATATCCGCCGGGATCACACTTTCGCTGGTAACATCGTGCCCGCCGCCGGGCAGTCCAACTCCGAGATCTTCATCGAGCGTTGCGCGGACAAATTGAGTGAGATCGAAGCCGGGGAGAGTGAAAATCATTCCAACCGTTTCGCCAGTTTCCGCGATTGGCGCAACAGGTTGTTCACCCGAAGATGTCTTGCTTGCGGCAAAGCCGCGCAATTTAGTTCAGCAGCGTCCCGTCCTACCGCAGAAAGATCGAAAGGGGCTGCGGCGCAATTCAACAACTTCGCGGCTTCGGGTGAACCAATCAGTGCACGAACCGTGCGACCACATCACGGTAGGAGCGTGACACCTTCACGTCCGCACCGCTGTCGAGCACCAAGAAGCATTCGCCGTTGGTGTGCGGTTTGACCTGACGGACCTGATTGAGGTTGACGATCCAGCTGCGGTGGACGCGCTGGAATACGCGCGGGTCAAGCCGCCGCTCGAGGTCTTTCATCGTCTCGCGCAGGATCAGCGAATTGTCGGCGGTGTAGATGCACATGTAATCGCCGGCTGCCTCGATCCGCTCAATCGAATCGACATCGACCCGGAAGATCTGGCCGCGATCCTTGATGTTGATCAGCTTTTCATAGCGCGCTGCGAGATCAGGCTCATCGGGCATGGCCTCCATCGCGTCGGGTGCGACCTCGGCCAGAACGGTCTTGAGCTTTTCGGCTTCGCCTGCGGCGTTCTTTTCGAGCAAGCGCGTGCGCACACGCTCCATCGTGTCGGCCAATTTATCCTCGTCGACCGGCTTCATCAGGTAATTGACCGCATTGGCCTCAAACGCGCGCACCGCGTGTTCCTGATAGGCGGTGACGAACACGATCAGCGGCGGCTCCAGCTCCATCACGCCCTTGACCACCGAAAAGCCGTCGAAGCCCGGCATCTGGATATCGAGGAAGACCAGATCGGGCTTCTCGGTCTTGATCTTGCGGATCGCTTCGCGTCCGTTTGAGCACGTGTCGATAATCTCGACATCGGGGTATTTTTCCAGCCGCAGCATCAGGCCTTGAACCGCCAGTTTCTCATCATCGACGAGGATCGTGCGAATGGTCATTGCAGTGGTTCCCAAATCATCCTGTCAGCGCCGGGCGCTGGTCAGGCTCCAAAGCGGCGCCTTGGATTTCGCTGCTCTCGCGGCGTTCAAACGGCAATTCGATCAGCACGGCAAACCCGCCTTCAGCTGGTTCCATCGTCTCGAAACGATGATCCTCGCCGTAAGCTTGACCGAGCCGATCACGGATGTTCGCAAGGCCCACCCCCGTTGAAACCGGTTCGCCGCCATCGAATGTCACGCCGCTTAACCTGTTGCTGGCCGCGCCCGATTGCAATCCCGGACCGGTATCGGAGACGGTGATGCGAAGGTTCTGGCCGACGAGCTGTGTTGCAATGGTGATTTCGGCGCCCGCTTCCTGCGGGCCGACCGCGTATTTGATCGCGTTTTCAACCAGCGGCTGAAGCAGCAGCGAGGGCAATAGCGCCTTTTCGCTGTCAGGATCGATCTGAAACCGCGTGCGCAAACGCTCTTCAAACCGCATCCGCTCAATCTCGAGGTACAGCTTCAGCGTTTCCACCTCTTGCGCCACGGTGACCCGCCCGGTTGGCTGGTTGACCAGGGTATAACGCAGGAAACTGGACAGCCGGCTGAGCATCGCATTGGCTGGCCCGGTCTGCTTGAGCAGCACCAAAGTGGAAATCGAATTGAGCGTGTTGAACAGGAAATGCGGATTGAGCTGGTAGCGCAGCATCGCCAGCTGGGCCGAAGTGGCCTGATTTTCCAGCTGGATCATCTGGTCGTTCTGTTCCTCGATCTGGAGGAAGAAATTGATCATGTAGTAAAGCGCTGACCACGCCAGCAGCAGCGTGGCGTCAAGGTAGAACAGCCCAATCACGCGCCCGAAATCGAGCCCGCCGTCGCCGTTATACAGCGCGTTGACCCAGGCATCGACGAACGCATATAGCGCCACCGCCAAGGTCAGCACCAGCGAGGTCACACCCCAGGTGATCACTGGTCGCCGGTTGATCAGGCCCCGGTACAGCACTGACAGGATCAGCGTGATCGACAGCCCGGTGATGGTCGAGATCAGCACCAGCACCAGGAACGACAGCTCTTTGGCATTGGCCAGCCCAGACATCGTGCGCAGCAGCAATGCGCCGCCCCAGCCGGCCATTTGCAGCCGCCAGAACGCCTGGTTCTTGTTGGCGAAAAACGGGATCGGGCGAAAGGGCAACACGGCCATGGCGGGAGCCTAGCAGATCATAGCCGGGCGGGGCGAGCGCATTACGTTCCGCGTGCCGCAATCAGCGCCTTGGCCAGCGCCTCGCGCCCGACTGCCCCCACGATCAACTGCTTGCCCGCGACCCAGCTGGGCGTGCCGCTGATCTGCAGCTTGCGGGCAAATTCCATATTGGCGGCAATCTCGGCATTGACCTTGGGATCGGCCACCACTTTGCGCGCGCGGTCCAGATCGAGGCCGGCGGCGCGCGCGGCGACGGCCACGCTGGCGGGATCGGTGCGGCCCGCAGCGAACATCGCCTTGTGGAAGGCGGGATATTTGCCTTGCTCAGCGGCGGCCAGGCCCCAGCGCGCGGCATCCGGGCTGGTCGGGGCGATGATCGGCAGTTCGCGCACCACCACCCGCAAATCAGGATTGGCGGCGATCAGCGCTTCGACATCGGCCACGCTGCCGCGGCAATAGGTGCAGGCGAAATCGGTGAATTCGACCAAAGTGACTGTTCCGGCCGGGTTGCCCAACACCGCGCCGGGGTATGGCTTGTTCACGGCATCGGCAATTTCGGCCAACTGGCGCTCGTTGCCTTGCGTTTTTAGCTGGTCGGCGGCTTCGACCAGAACTTCGGGGTGGCTCACGATATAATCGTGGACGCGTTGCTCAAAATCAGTCGCTTGCCCGGCGCCATCAAAGCGGTGCGCAGCAAAGCCCCAGCCCAGCCCGGTGCCAATCACCAGCGCAGCCAGCGCCGCAATCATCAAGACTTTTGGGGAACGGGGTGCGGGGTCAGCCATACGGCGGAGCGCTACCTGCGTTTCTTCTTCTGTTCAATCGCCGAGCGCGATTGCATCGCTATATCCTGCGCCCGCAACCAATCGGGCGAGCCTGGCGGCAGGCCGCGCTCAGCAGTTTCGGCGCTGCTGAGCGCTTGCGGATAGTTGAGTTCGAGCACTTGCTGTTCGGCCGAAGCCAGCCGGGCGCGGGCCAGATCGCCGCGTTGGCCGTAGATCACCCCCAGCTCGTACCACGCAAACGGGTTTTCACGATCGCGCGCGACAGCGGCCTTGAGCACCCGCTCGGCCTCGGGCAGCTGCGCCGGATCTTCGGTCGCGAGCAGCGCATGGCCAAAGGTGGTGGCGATCAACGGTTGATTGCTGGTCAGTTCGGTCGCCCGCCGCAGCGGAGCAAGCGCTTCCAGCGGATGGCCCGATTCGAGCAGAATCTGCCCCTTAAGCTCAAGGAAATACGGGTCGTTCGGTGCCTCGGCCAGCAAGGCATCAGTTTCGACCATCGACTTTTCAAGGAACGCTTCCTTATGCCAGGCATAGGCCCGGGCATAGCGCGCCGGCACGCTCTTATCAGTTTCGGGATAGACTTGCAGCGTGCGCCCCGGCTCCGCAACATAGCCCAGCAGCTTGGCCTTGACCCGCTGGAACCGCGCTTCGATCAGCGGATCGCTCGGCCGGTTCCACGCTGGATCGGCCTGATAGGTATCCTGCAACGTCGCCAGCCGGTCGGAAGTCATCGGGTGCGTGGAATAGAACTCGCTATCGGCCGTGCGGGTGTAGCCGTGGCGGTATTCGAGGTTCTGCAGCTTCTTGAAAAAGCCGATCGAGCCGCGCCCGGAAATCCCGGCTTTTGACAGGAACTGTGCGCCCGCCGCATCCGCGCTCGATTCCTGCTCGCGGCTGAACGCCAGATACTTGCCGATTGCGGCTTGCTGCCCGGCCATGATCACGCCAATCGCCGCATCACCCGATCCGGCCGCCGCTGCCAGCCCGCCCAGGATCAGCGACAAGATGCTGATCCCGGTCGCGGCCTTGCCGCCGCCGTCAAAAATAGCGTGACCGCCAGTGATGTGGCCCAGTTCGTGCGCGATTACCGCTTGGACTTCGGCGCCGTTGTCAGCCGTTTCGATCAGCCCTTCGTTGATGTAAACGATCTGCCCGCCCGCAACGAACGCGTTGATCGATGGATCGCCGATCAGCACCACATCGACGTTACGCGGATCAAGCCCCGCTGCGGCGACCAGCGGCGCGGCCAGATCGTGCAGCAGCGCTTCGGTTTCGGCATCGCGCAGCACCGCTTGCGCCAGCGCCGGTTGGGCGGTCAACGTTAAGATCATCAGCGCGGCCACGCCGCGCGGGATCAGGTGCTTCATCAAGCGAGAAATCGTACGCATCGCGCCGGTGCTATCGCTGCCCCGGCTGAACCGGGGGTGAAGCCTGCCGCGGCTGGCATTGCGCGGCAAGGAACGCGAGCACCGGATCCAGCACCCGGCGGTCGCGGCTGAACGGCGCGGCCAGCTGCATCGCCGTGCCGCCATGATCCACCCCGTTCAGCACCACTGCGCGGGTCGGCTGGCCAGCCTCGGTCAAGGCTGCGGCCAGCGCCAGACTGTTGCGCGGCTTGACCGTGGTGTCGGCAGCGCCGGTAATCAGCAGCACAGGCGGCGCATCGCTGCGCACGAACTGCACCGGCTGGGTCAATCTCGGATCGGGGGCCTGCCCAAACGCCGCCCGCGTCGAATCCGAGATGAACGGATAGAAGTCGTAAGGGCCTGACAGGCCGATCACGCCCTTGACGAACCCGTCGGCCACCCCGGCGCGGCCCAGCCACTGCCGATCGAGCGCCAGCATCATGACGTTA
>JANMBA010000049.1:0-9146 GCA_031360105.1 Novosphingobium sp. | reverse complement strand
GTGTGAGGCGTACCCGCTTGCCTCAATCTAATCCTGCATTTGCCTGACCAGCTGGAGCACCCGTTCGGCCCATTCGGGGCGGCAGATCAGCAGGTCTGGCATGTAAACGTCGCGCTGGTTATAAACCAAAGCCGTTCCGTCAATGCGGCTGACATGCAACCCGCAAGCCATCGCCACGGCGGCCGGCGCGCAGCTATCCCATTCGTACTGACCGCCGGTGTGGAGATAGATCTCCGCCTCGCCTCGCACGATTGCCATCGCTTTGGCCCCGGCGCTGCCCATCGGCACCAGCCTGGCATCAATCGCTTCGGCCACCGCCAGCGCTTCCTTGGCCGGGCGGGTGCGGCTGATCACCATGCGCGGCGCTGCGGCAGCGGGCGGCAGGACTGGCGGTTGATCGGTCCGCAAGGTGACGCCAAGCCCGGGCAAGGCGACTGCTCCAACTGCCGGAACGCCATCAATCGCAAGGCCGATGTGGACTGCCCAGTCACTGCGTTCCTCGCCATATTCCCGGGTTCCATCGACTGGATCGATGATCCAGACCCGCGAATGCGTGAGCCGCTCGAAGTTGTCCTGTTCTTCTTCGGACAGCAGCCCGTCGTCAGGCCGCTGCGCGCGGATGGCGTTGATCAGGAACCGGTTGGCCGTCTGATCGCCAGTCTTGCCCAGTGCCTTGGCCGAGAATACCCCGGCTGCGCGCACTTCGAGCAGCAAGCGGCCCGCGACTTCGGCCAGGTGCGCGGCGAGTTCAGCGTCGCTCAAGGCAGTGGCGGGGTGGGCGCTCATTTGAGCGGCATGATCTGGCGGATGATGAACTCGGCGGCTTCGACCGGGGTCATCGTGGCCGTGTTGACCGTGATCTCAGGCGTTTCTGGCGCTTCATAAGGACTGTCGATCCCGGTGAAGTTCTTGAGCTGGCCGGCCCGCGCCTTTTTGTAGAGGCCCTTTACATCGCGAGCCTCGGCTACTTCCAGCGGCGTATCGACGAAGATCTCGATGAACTCACCGGCGGGCAGCATCGCGCGCACCATAGCGCGTTCGGCGCGGAACGGTGAGATGAACGCGGTCAGGACGATGAGCCCGGCATCGGCCATCAACCTGGCCACTTCGCCGACCCTGCGGATATTCTCGATCCGGTCAGACTCGGTGAAGCCCAAATCCTTGTTGAGCCCATGACGAACGTTATCGCCGTCAAGCAGGAAGGTGTGTCGGTTCATCAGCGCGAGGCGCTTTTCAACCTCGTTGGCGATCGTGCTTTTGCCGGACCCCGACAAGCCGGTGAACCACAGCACCCGCGGATGCTGGTTTTTCAGCCCGGCATGATCGGCGCGGCTGACATCGGTCGGCTGCCAGTGCACGTTTTGCGCACGGCGTAGGCTGAAGTGCAACATCCCGGCGGCGACCGTGGCATTGGTCAGTTTGTCGATCAGGATGAACCCGCCAAGCGTGCGGTTGTCGGCATAACTTTCGAACACGATCGGTTTGTCGGTCGCCAGCTCGGCTACCCCGATTGCATTGAGTTCAAGCGTCTTGGCCGCCATGTGCTCCATGGTGTTGACGTTGACGGTATATTTGGGTGCATGGACCGTCGCCGATACGGTCTGCGTGCCAAGCTTGAGCCAATACGAGCGGCCGACGACCATGGCCTCGTCGGCCATCCACACCAGCGTGCTTTCGAACTGGTCAGACACTTCAGGCGGAGCGTCTGCCGCCGCGATTACTGCGCCGCGCGAACAATCGATTTCGGTATCGAAGCACAGCGTCAAGGACTGTCCGGCCATGCCTTCGGCAATGTCTCCATCCATGGTCACGATCCGGCTGATGGTGCTGGTTTTGCCCGATGGCAGCACGCGGATCGTATCGCCGGTCTTGACCGAGCCGGTCGCGATCAGGCCAGAGAAGCCGCGGAAATCAAGGTTGGGGCGGTTGACCCATTGCACTGGCATCCGAAACGGCCCCTTGGCATCGCGCTCCGAATTGACTTCAACTGTCTCAAGGTGCTCGACCAAGTTTGGTCCGGTGTACCACGGCGTGTTTTGCGATGGGCCGATGATGTTGTCGCCCTTGAAGCCGGAAATAGGCATCGCGGTGAGTTCGGTGATCCCGATGCTGGTGGCAAAGGCGGTGTAATCGGCAATAATCTCGTCAAATTTTGACTGGCTATAATCGACCAGATCCATCTTGTTGACGGCCAGGACAATGTTCCGGATGCCAAGCAGCTTGGTCAGGTAAGAATGCCGCCGGGTCTGAACCAGCACGCCTTTGCGCGCGTCGATCAGGATCACGGCAAGGTCGGCGGTGGAAGCCCCGGTGACCATGTTGCGGGTGTATTGTTCATGTCCTGGGCAATCGGCGACGATAAATTTGCGCTTTTCGGTATTAAAAAAACGGTAAGCTACATCGATCGTGATTCCCTGCTCGCGCTCGGCCGCGAGGCCATCGACCAGCAGCGCGAAATCGATTTCCTGCCCCTGCGTACCGACTTTCTTCGAATCCATTGCAAGCGCGTCGAGCTGGTCTTCGAAGATCATCTTGCTGTCGTACAGCAGCCGCCCGATCAGCGTTGATTTGCCATCGTCCACCGACCCGCAGGTGATGAAACGCAGCATGGTCTTGTGCTGATGTTGATCAAGATAGGCGTCAATATCCTCGGCGATCAGGGTTTCGGTGACGTAGCTGGAAGGGCTCTCGCTGGCGGACATCAAAAGTACCCCTGCTGTTTTTTGACTTCCATGCCGGCGCCGCCGGCATCTTTGTCGATCGCCCGACCCTGGCGTTCGGAAGTGGTGGTCAGCAGGGTTTCCTGAATTACCTCGGACAGCGTCTTGGCCGTACTCTCGACCGCACCGGTCAGCGGGTAGCAGCCCAAGGTGCGGAACCGGATCGAGCGCATCACCGGCGTTTCGCCTGGAGCCAGCGGGAAGCGATCATCGTCGACCATCAGCAACATTCCATCGCGTTCGACTGTCGGACGCATGTCGGCAAAATAGAGCGGGACAATCGCAATGTCGTTGAGGTGGATATATTGCCAGACATCCAGCTCGGTCCAATTGCTGATCGGGAACACGCGGATGCTTTCACCCTTGGCTTTGCGCGCGTTGTACAGGTTCCACAGTTCAGGTCGCTGGCTCTTCGGATCCCAGCCGTGCGCCGCGCTGCGGAACGAAAAAATCCGCTCCTTCGCGCGGCTCTTCTCCTCGTCGCGCCGTGCGCCGCCAAAGGCCGCATCGAAGCCGTATTTGGTCAAGGCCTGCTTGAGCCCTTCGGTCTTCCACATATCGGTATGCAGTGCCCCGTGATCGAACGGGTTGATGCCGCGTTCGATCGCCTCTGGGTTTTGATAGACTAGCAGTTCCATCCCGGCGTCACGCGCTGCCTGCTCGCGCAGAGCATACATGGCTTTGAACTTCCACGTTGTGTCGACATGCAACAGCGGAAACGGCGGCGGTGAGGGGTAAAACGCCTTGCGCGCCAGATGCAGCATCACCGCGCTGTCCTTGCCCACAGAATACAGCATCACCGGCTTGTCTGCTTCAGCGACAACCTCGCGCATGATGTGGATGGCCTCTGCTTCAAGCCGCTCCAAGTGAGTCAGGGTACGATGGGTCACGGTTCTGGTCATAGCGGCTCTCTGTCAGAGCATAGCAGGCCGGGCAACCAAGACATTCTTGGCCACAGCCGGTGTTAAGTTTCGCCGAGCGCGGCGGGCAGCCACAGCAAATTCAGGCTTGAGGCGGCCGGATGATCCTTGCTTTACCGACCTATGACAAATCGATCTCATGGAATCCGTTGTGAACGAGGCTGAGTTTTTTGCGTGAAAAGAACTCTAGCGATATTCAGCTTGACGATAATACACATAGTTATATACGTCGTGCGCATGGAAAATCTCGGTTCAATCATTTCCGATTCGGCGCGCATGATGCGCCGCGCTTTTGATGCAAGGGCGCGCGAGATCGGGGTCACGCGGCCGCAATGGCAGGTGCTGACCACTCTGGTCCGGCATGAGGGCGTTAATCAAGGCAAGCTCGCCGAATATCTGGATGTTGAGCCAATTACCGTGTGCAGGATGGTCGACCGGCTACAGGAAGCAGGTTTGGTGGAGCGCCGGTCGGACATTGCCGATCGCCGTTCGTGGAACCTGTACCTGACCAGCCGTGCTCACGACTTGCTCGGGCAGCTACGTCCGCTGGCCGATTCGATGATCGCGGAGGCGCTGGAAGGGTTCGATCCTGACGAACGCAAGACGTTGCAGCGGCTGCTTGAAAAACTGCGCCTGAACTTGTCGCGGCGCACGGCAGAAACGGCGGTCGCGCATGGCTGATCGTGACCCCCAGATTGATCTGAGTGACTTGGCGGCTGCGGCGGATGTGCTTGCGCCAGAAGCACCGGACGCAGCATCCAGATCGCCGGGCCGCTGGCGGCGACTGGTCATCATGGCGATTGTTCCTTTGCTCGTGATCGGTGGGTCGCTGTATTACTGGCGCACTCTGCAAGGCAAAGTCACGACCGAGAATGCTTACGTCCAGCAGGACAAGGTTTCGGTGAGCGCAGAAATTGGTGGGCAGATAGTCTCGGTTTTGGTCCGTGAAGGCCAGCAGGTCAAAGCCGGCGATGTGTTGTTCCTGGTCGATCCTGCGCCCTATCGAATCCAGATCGCTCAAGCTGATGCGGCGATCGCCGCTGCGCAGGCGCACGCGACTGAACTGGCCGGTTCGGCAGCGCTGTCTGGCGCGGATATTTCGGCGGCGGGCGAGGACATCGGTTTTGCGCAGGCGCGCTTCGATCGGCAGCATGCTTTATGGAGCCGCGGCTTTACGACCAAGGCCGATTACGACGCAGCGCAGCATCAGGTCGCGCAAGCGCGCGCCGAGCTGCGCCTGTCGCAAGCCAAGCAGACCGAAGCGCGTGCGAAGCTCGCAACCGGCTCGCAGGTGCCCGGGGTACTTCCGGCGGTCGCCGCGGCGCGCGCTCAGCGTAGCGCAGCTGAGCTTAACCTGGCTCGAACTGTCGTCAGAGCGCCGATGGCTGGCCGGATTACTCAGGGCGACCGCATGCTGGTAGGACAGCAGCTTGTCAGCGGGCTGCCCGTGGTGACGATTGTTGCCAATGGTTCAAGCTATGTCGAGGCGAACTTCAAGGAAACCGAGCTTGCAGAAATGCAGGTTGGGCAAGCCGCCCGGATCGAGTTCGATGCTTATCCCGATTTGGTCCTCAAAGGCCATGTCGCTTTGATCGGCGCGGGCACTGGGAGCGAGTTTTCGGTTTTACCCGCGCAGAATGCTACGGGCAACTGGGTTAAAGTGACGCAACGGGTGCCGGTGCGGATCGCGATAGATGATGGCAGCGCGCGTCCGTTAATCGCCGGGCTATCCAGTTACATTACCGTCTATACCGACAATCGCCGCCGTTAGGCCAGGCCGATGGCAAGTGGCGCAGTGACCGACAAGGCGAGCGGCCGGAAAGCGCCAGCAATCAATCCGCCAGCGCTCGATGATGTGGCTGCGCTGCCGGTTCGCAACACGTTGCTGGTCGTGATCGGGGTGATGACGGCATCGCTATTGCAGGTTCTCGATACAACCATCGCAAATGTCGCGATACCGCATATGCAAGCTGCGCTTGGGGCAACGCCGGACGAGATCAGCTGGGTTCTCACGAGTTACATCGTAGCAAGTGCAGTGGCGATGCCGATTACCGGCTGGTTGGCGGACCGGATTGGATCGCGGCGGCTGTTCATTTTATCCACTGCCGGGTTTGTGGTGGCGTCGATGCTGTGTGGCATGGCCCAAAACATCACCCAGATGGTTCTGTTCCGCGCGCTTCAGGGCGCCGCAGGGGCATTCATTTCGCCGCTCAGCCAAGCGGCAATGCTCGATACCAACCGCCCGTCGCGCCAGCCGCAGATGATGGCAGTGTGGGGCATGGGGATCATGATTGGACCAATTTTGGGCCCCATAATCGGGGGATGGCTGACCGACAACTGGAACTGGCGCTGGGTGTTCTACGTCAACGTGCCACTCGGCATCGTGGCGCTGGCCATCTTGATCGCTGAGTTGCCATCGCGCGAAGTCATCAAGCGGCGCTTCGATCTGTTTGGCTTCAGCATGATTGCGATCGCGATCACCGCGCTGCAGTTGCTGCTTGATCGGGGTAACCACCTCGACTGGTTTGAATCGTTTGAAATCTGGATATATTTTATTGCGATTGTCAGCGCCGTGTGGATCGGTGCGATTCATTTCAAGACTTCGAGCCAGCAAACCCTGTTTAGCGGAGCGATCTTCGCCAACCGGAATTTCATCGTCGCGATGCTGTTCATGGTGGTGATGGGGATCGTAATGTTTGCCTCGATGGCGCTGCTGCCGTCGATGTTGCAGCGCCTGCTTGGCTATTCGGTCATGGGGACCGGCTGGGCCATGATGCCGCGCGGGGTGGGCACACTGCTGGCCATGCAGTGCTCGGGTCTGCTGTTGCGCCGCGGGGTGGACGCGCGACTGATAGTGGTGAGCGGCTTTCTGCTGGCTGGCTTGTCATTTTGGCAGATGTCAGGCTGGTCATTGGAAGTGGACAAGTTCCACATCGTGGCGTCCGGATTTGTCCAAGGTTGCGGTATCGGGCTGTTATTCATCCCGATCAATACAACCGCCTTTGCCGCACTCACGCCGGCTCTGCGGACTGAGGGGTCGAGCTTACTCAACCTGTCACGCTCGCTCGGGGCCTCAATGGGCATTGCCATTACTACGGCACTGCTATCGCGCAATTTACAGTCGAGCCATTCCGACCTTGCGACGCATGTGACGGCTTCGATGACTGCGCTGGTGGATTTTTCGGCACTCGACCGGTTCCAGCAGTTCGGTACGGCCGCGCTCAGCGTGATTGATGCTGAAGTCAATCGCCAGGCCGCGATGATCGCTTATATCGATAATTTTTACCTGATGATGTGGCTAAGCCTAGCAGCGCTGCCGATGGTGCTGCTGATGCGGGTGATTGGCGCGGCATCGGTTGCAAAGCGCGAGATACCGCATTAGCGGTCAGCTATTCGGCTCGATTGTCCGGTGGGTGGTGTACAGCGCTGAACTTTGCCCACGCTACCGACGATAAAACTTGCCCCGTGAGAGAGGAATTACCCCGATGAAAACCCGCGCCGCCGTTGCCTTTGCTGCTAAACAACCGCTGGAGATTGTCGAACTTGATCTTGAAGGTCCCAAGGCCGGCGAAGTACTGGTTGAGATTATGGCCACCGGGATTTGCCATACTGATGCTTACACGCTTGATGGGCTGGACAGCGAGGGGCTGTTTCCCAGCGTGCTGGGGCATGAAGGCGCCGGGATCGTGCGCGAAGTGGGTGCAGGAGTTACCAGCCTAAAACCGGGCGATCATGTGATCCCGCTTTACACCCCCGAATGCCGCCAGTGTAAATCATGCCTCAGCGGCAAGACTAATCTGTGCACTGCGATCCGCGCCACGCAGGGCAAAGGCGTGATGCCCGATGGGACAAGCCGGCTCAGCTACAAAGGCCAGACGATTTTTCACTACATGGGTTGCTCGACATTCTCGAACTTCACCGTTCTGCCCGAAATTGCACTCGCCAAAATCCGCGACGACGCGCCATTTCAGTCCGCCTGCTACATCGGCTGCGGGGTGACTACCGGGGTCGGCGCGGTGATCAACACCGCAAAGGTGCAAGTTGGTGACAACGTGGTGGTGTTCGGACTGGGCGGGATCGGGCTGAACGTGATCCAAGGCGCGCGGCTGGCGGGGGCGGAACGGATCATCGGGGTCGATATCAACCCCGCGCGCGAAGACTGGGGCCGCAAGTTCGGCATGACCGACTTTTTGAACAGCAAGGGGCTGAGCCGCGAGGAGGTGGTGGCCGCAATCGTGCAACTGACTGACGGCGGCGCGGACTATACCTTTGACGCCACCGGCAACACCGAAGTGATGCGCACCGCGCTGGAAGCGTGCCATCGCGGCTGGGGGACCAGCATCATCATTGGCGTGGCCGAAGCCGGCAAGGAAGTGGCCACCCGCCCGTTCCAGCTGGTGACGGGGCGCAACTGGCGCGGGACCGCATTTGGCGGGGCCAAGGGGCGGACGGACGTGCCCAAGATCGTCGATATGTACATGACCGGCAAGATCCAGATCGACCCGATGATCACGCACGTGATGGGGCTGGAAGATATCAACAAGGCGTTCGAGCTGATGCATGCGGGAGAGAGCATCCGCAGCGTGGTGGTGTTCTGACCATGTTCAGCCACGTAACGCTTGGCACCGATGACGTTGCGGCCGCCAAACGCTTCTATGATGCCACGCTTGGCGCGCTTGGCGTTCCGGCGGGTGAAATCGATATTCAGGGACGGCTGGTCTACATGTACGGCGGAGGCCGCCTGGTGATCCGCACGCCGCTCAACGGCGAACCTGCGCACGGAGCGAATGGCGGGACACTTGGTCTTCTGGCTGCAACTCCCGCAGAAGTCGACGCCTGGCATTCGGCCGGTCTGGCCAACGGTGGAACGACCATCGAGGACCCGCCGGGTGAGCGGCGTCCGCCCGACGGGCGCGTGCTCTATCTTGCGTACCTGCGCGATCCTGCGGGAAACAAGCTCTGCGGTTTTCACCGGATCAAATGATGGAACCGGTCAGCACCAACCGCGCCCACGGCGGCACGCAAGGGGTTTATACTCACGCCAGCGCGGCGACGGGTACGCCGATGACCTTTTCGGTCTTCGTCCCCGATCATGCCCCGGACGCGAAGTTGCCGGTGCTGTGGTTTCTTTCCGGCCTCACCTGCACCCACGCCAACGTCACCGAAAAGGGCGAATACCGCGCCGCCTGCGCCGCGCACGGGATCATCTTCGTGGCTCCCGACACCAGCCCGCGCGGGGATGATGTGGCCGATGATGGCGACTACGATTTCGGCAAGGGTGCCGGGTTTTACGTCGATGCAACTCAGGAGCCGTGGTCAAAACAATTCCGGATGCGCAGTTATATCGAGGCCGAATTGCCCGCGCTGATCGCGGCGGAATTTCCTGCCGACCTGGCCCGCCAGGGAATTACCGGGCACAGCATGGGTGGGCACGGTGCGTTGACCATCGGGTTGCGTAACCCCGCCAGGTTCCGCTCGGTCAGTGCCTTTGCCCCGATCGTCAGCC
>JANMBA010000018.1:0-9028 GCA_031360105.1 Novosphingobium sp. | reverse complement strand
CGGTTTCAGATGCCATGACTGCAACGTCTTCGGCATCCTTCTTGCAAGCCGACAGAGCGAGAGCGGCGCTGGCGACAGCGACAGCGAAAACGATCTTGCGCATGAATTGTATTCCTTGAACAGCGAGTGGACCACGCAGAGTGTGCAACCCGGGGGCAAAGCACGCACAGCGGAAAGCCTACCAAGACGGTAGACTTCGTCGCCCAAATAGTCACCTTCGCACAGCGATGCAAGCGTTTGTCGCTAGGCCATTCAAACTGCGCGCAAATCTGCTCATCATCCTTCTTAAGGGGCAATTGTGGCAAGCGCATGACCAGGTTGGCCCAATAATCGGAGCAGGCGATTCGCGCTGCGGATGAGCGCGTAGGGGGCCTTACACCGCGCCATGGCACCTGCTAGCGTAGGTCCATGGACGCCAAACTGCATCTCTATCTGGTCGATGGGTCGGCATATATCTTCCGCGCCTATCACCGGCTGCCGCCGCTAACCGATCCGCAGGGCACCCCGGTTGGTGCGGTTTACGGTTACACCACGATGCTGTGGAAACTGGCCGACGATCTCAACAAGGCTGACGGCCCGACGCATCTGGCCGTAATACTCGACAAATCGTCCAAATCGTTCCGCAACGATCTGTATGACAAGTATAAGGCTAACCGTCCGCCGCCGCCTGAGGATCTGGTGCCGCAGTTTCCGCTGATCCGTGATGCCACCCGGGCGTTTTCGCTGCCGCTGATCGAGGAAGACAATGTCGAGGCTGATGACATGATCGCCTCCTACGCCCGCACCGCCGCCGCGCGCGGCTGGGACGTGACGATCGTCTCGTCGGACAAAGATTTGATGCAACTGATCGGCACATGCGCGTCCGGCGGTGGCAGCATCGATATGCTCGATACGATGAAGAACCTGCGGATCGGTATTCCCGAAGTGGCCGAAAAATTCGGCGTGGCCCCCGATCTGGTCGGCGATGTGCTCGCGCTGATGGGCGATGCAGTGGATAATGTGCCCGGCATTCGCGGGATCGGACCGAAGACCGCGACCAAGCTGGTCCAGGATTATGGCAGTCTCGAAGGCGCGTTGGCTGCCGCGCCCATGATGAAGCCATCGAAAATGCAGGAAAGCCTGATCGAACAGGCTGAAATGGCGCGGCTCAGCCGGGTACTGGTGCAACTGAAAGAGGATTGCTCGCTGCCGATTGCGATTGACGATTTCAAGCTGACGGCAATCCCGCAAGGCCCGCTCGCCGAATTCCTGACCAAGCACGGCTTCACCAGCCTGCTCAAGCGGCTAGACGAAGGGCGCGGCAGCCCCGAACGGCGCAACGATCTGAAACCGGCCAAACCCGTGACCACGGCGGCTGCCGCGAGCACCCGGCAAGCGCTGCCCGAATTGCCGCCAATCGATCGCAGCCGCTATGAATGCGTCCAAACCGTCGAGGCGCTGCGGGGTTGGGCCGACCGCGCCATGGCCACGCGGCTGGTCGCGGTCGATACCGAAACCACCGCGCTAGATGCGATGCGGGCCGATCTGGCCGGGATCAGCCTGGCGCTCGGTGCGGGGAACGCCTGCTATATCCCGCTCGGCCACGGCGGATCGGATATGTTTTCGGAAAATCCGCAGCAGGTGCCGCTGGCGCAGGCGCTGGCGATCCTGAAGCCGCTGCTCGAGAGCGATGCGGTGCTCAAGATCGGGCAGAACATCAAATACGATATCAACATTCTGGCCAGGCACGACATCACAGTCGCGCCAATCGACGATACGATGGTCATGAGCTTTGACCTTGATGCCGGGCGCGGCGAGGACGGAATCGGTGGCGGCCACGGGATGGACGAATTGTCCGCGCGGCACCTTGGCCACACCACGCTGACCTTCAAGGAGGTCTGCGGAACCGGCAAGAAGCTGATCCCGTTCAGTGAAGTTCCGCTGGACCGCGCGACCGAATACGCCGCCGAAGATGCCGAAGTAACCTGGCGGTTGCACGGTGCGCTCAAACCACGCTTGAGCGAAGAGGCGGCGACGCGGATTTACGAGCGGGTCGATCGCCCGCTGGTCCCGGTGGTGGCTGCGATGGAGCGCGCCGGGATCAAGGTTGATCGCGAGGCGCTGGCCGGGCTTTCGACCACCTTCGCGGCTGCGATCGCGGCATTGGAGCAAGAGGTTTACGCCGGGGCTGGTCAGACCTTCACCATCGGCAGCCCCAAACAGCTGGGCGATATCCTGTTCGACAAGCTGGGTTATAAAGGCGGCAAGAAAGGCAAATCGGGGCAATATTCGACCGACCAGTCGGTGCTCGAACGGCTCGCGGGCGAGGGCGCTGACTTTGCCACCAAAGTGCTCGAATGGCGCCAGCTCAGCAAGCTGCGCTCAACCTATACCGAAGCGCTGCAAGCCGCGATCAATCCGCGCACGAACCGGGTCCATACCAGCTACAGTCTGGTCGGCGCGCAGACCGGGCGGCTTTCTTCAACCGACCCCAATCTGATGAATATTCCGATTCGTACCGAGCTTGGCCGGCAAATCCGCGATGCCTTTGTGGCCGAACCGGGCAATGTGCTGCTGGCGGCCGATTACAGCCAGATCGAGCTGCGGCTGGCGGCGCATATGGCGGACGTGCCCTCGCTCAAGGAGGCGTTCGCGGCGAATGAAGACATCCACGCACGCACCGCGCTGGAGATGTTCGGCGAAGTTAACCGCGATACGCGCGGGCGCGCCAAGACGATCAACTTCGCGATCCTTTATGGGATTAGCCGCTGGGGACTGGGCGGGCGACTGGGAGTCTCCTCGGACGAGGCCCAGGCGATGATCGACCGCTATTTCGAACGCTTCCCGGGGATCCGCAATTATATCCACGCCACGCTCGAATCGGTGCGCAGCCTGGGTTATTCGCAGACGTTGTTTGGCCGCAAAACTTGGTTCCCGCGGATCAGCTCCAACAATCCGAACGAACGCTCCGGCTCCGAACGCGCCGCGATCAATGCGCCGATCCAGGGCACGGCGGCGGATATCATCAAGCGCGCCATGGTGCGGATGATACCCGCGCTGGAGGCTGCGGGGCTGAACCATGTGCAGATGCTGCTGCAAGTCCACGATGAACTGGTGTTCGAACTGCCCGAAGCTGATGTGGCGGCAGCCAGCGAGGTGATCCGCAGCGTGATGGCGGGGGCGGCGGAACCGATGGTCAAGCTCGATGTACCGCTGGGCGTGGAGATCGGGACTGGCAAAAGCTGGGGCGCAGCGCATTAGCGGGTTTGATTGGAACCGGGCTGAGTGCGCGTGCCGCTGCGGTGCGCGCCGCCTCGGTTCGCCGCATGATGCGCTCGAACCAGCCGCTCAACCCGCACTTTTGCTGCCCTTGTTAATGTACTAGCAAGGTTGACCTGACCACCCCGCCGACTGATACAAACTGATGGAGTAACTTGATGCGTTTCATGTCCAAAAAGCCAGGCGTTTTCTTGCTGCTTGCCGCAGTGACCTTGCCAGCCTCGGGCAGTTTGTCGGCGCAGGAGCAGACCGCGCCCGATCCCAGCATTATCGTCAACGGTGAACGTCCGCCCGCGCTGATCGCTGGGCCCGAAATCAAAGGCGTTATCTCGGCGCGCAATGGCGACAAGATCAAAGTTACAGCAGCCGACGGCACCAGCACTGTTATCTTGATCGACGGTGCTACCAAGATCAAAGCAGGCGGCGGTTTGTTCGGCGGCGGTAAGGGTAACCTGACGGCGGCGGCGTTGCTCAACGGGCTGCCGGTAACGGTCAAGACCTTGCAGGCGAGCGACGGATTGTTGGCCAGTCAGGTCACGTTTAAAAGCAACGATCTCAAAACCGCCAACATGATCCGCAACGGCACGGCGCAAGGCTTTGATGAGCAGACTGCGGCAACACAGGCGCTGCGCGGGCGCATGGCCGATATTGACAAGTACAATATCAAAAGCACTACCAACGTGTATTTTGCTTCGGGCAAGGCGGTGCTGTCACCTCAGGCCAAGAACGATCTGTGCAGTGCCGCGACCACCGCTGAGGCGACGGATAACGCATTGCTGCTGGTGGTGGGCTACACCGATTCAACCGGCAGTGATGAAGTCAACCAGCCGCTCAGCGAAAAGCGCGCAGCCGGCGTGATCAATTATCTCCAGCAGATTTGCCATTGGAAGCCGTACCGGATGCTGACCCCGACCGGCATGGCGGCTGCGGACCCATTGGCGAGCAATGATACGCCCGAAGGCAAAGCCCAGAACCGCCGCGTTTCGGTCAACGTGCTGGTCAGCAAAGGGCTCGACGGAATGTAAGATGCGCACGGAGGGTAGGCGCTCTGGCCTACCCTCCGTGCTTCTTCTCCCTAGTCGAGCTGACCATCCCCGGTGCAACAAACCCGATCGGGGTCAGGTTGACCTCATTCACGCGCTGTTTGAGCTCGCCTTTGATCTTGGCGTATTCGGCTTCCATCGCCTCGGTCACGGTCGCGCGCGAATCCTTGAGTGCGGCGGTGAAGTCTTCGGCGGTGACCTTATTGGCATCGGCGCCGCGGCTGCGGATCGCGTTAAGTCCGGCGCGGCGGACCACGTCTTCAAGGTCCGCGCCGGTGAAGCGTTCGGTCTGCTTGGCCACGGCCGCCAGATCGACATCCTTGGCGAGCGGCATCTTGGCGGTGTGAATGCCCAGAATGTGTGCGCGCCCGGCGACGTCCGGAGTTCCCACGTAAATCAGTTCGTCAAGCCGTCCGGGCCGCAGCAGCGCTGGATCGATCAGCGTCGGGCGATTGGTTGCGCCGATCAGGACCACACTGGCCAGTTCCTCCATCCCGTCCATCTCGGCCAGGATCGTGTTGACCACCCGCCCGGTCACTTGCGGTTCGCCCGCACCTGATCCGCGCGCTGGAACCAGGCTGTCGATCTCGTCGATGAACACCACGCAGGGCGCGACTTGCCGCGCGCGCTGGAACAGTCGGCTGATCTGCTGCTCGCTTTCGCCGTACCATTTGGACAGCAAGTCGGAACTTTTGATCGAGATGAAATTGGCCTCGCTCTCTTTGGCCACCGCTTTGGCCAGCAACGTCTTGCCGGTGCCGGGCGGGCCATAGAGCAGAAATCCCTTGGCCGGACGGATCCCGAGCCGCCGGAACGCCTCAGGGTTCTTGAGCGGAAGTTCGATCCCTTCCTTGAGCTTCAGCTGCGCCTCATCAGCCCCGCCGATATCAGCCCAGCCAATGTTCGGCACCTCGACCATCACCTCACGCATGGCGGAAGGCTGGACCCTTTTCAGCGCGTTGAGGAAATCGTCGCGGGTCACGGTCAGGCTTTCGAGCACCTGCGGTGGGATAGTCTGCGCTTCCAGATCGAGCTGCGGCATGATCCGCCGGACCGCGTCCATCGCCGCCTCGCGCGCCAAAGCGCCGATGTCTGCTCCGACAAAGCCGTGTGTGGTCCGCGCCAGTTCGCCCAGCTCGACATCGGCAGCCAGCGGCATGCCGCGGGTGTGGATGCCCAGAATTTCGCGGCGGCCCTTTTCATCGGGCACACCGACCACGATTTCGCGGTCAAACCGGCCGGGCCGGCGCAGCGCCTCGTCGATCGCGTCAGGCCGATTGGTCGCGGCGATCACGACGATGTTGGAACTGGTGTGGAGGCCGTCCATCAGCGTCAGCAATTGCGCAACGAGCCGCTTTTCAGCTTCGCCCGGCGTGCCCGAGCGTTTGGGCGCGATCGAATCGATCTCGTCGATAAACACGATTGAGGGCGCAGCTTTAGCGGCATCCTCAAACACTTCGCGCAACCGCCGCTCGCTTTCACCATAGGCGCTGCCCATGATTTCAGGGCCGTTGATCACAAAAAAGCTGGCCTCGCTTTCGTTGGCGACCGCGCGCGCCAATCGGGTCTTGCCGGTGCCCGGCGGGCCGTGGAGCAAAACCCCCTTGGGCGGATCGACCCCGAGCCGGGTGAACAATTCAGGATAGCGCAGCGGCAGTTCGACCATTTCGCGCAGTTGCTGGATCGTATCGCCCATCCCGCCGACATCGTCATAGTTGACATCGCCGCGCGAGCCGCGCGCTTCCTCGAATTCCTCGCGCAGCTCAACCTCGGTGGTTTCATCGATATGGACGATGCCCTTGGGCACGGTCGAAACCACGGTCAGCCGGATCTGGGTGAGTGCAAAGGCCGGGGCGTTGAACATCCGCGCCACTTCGGGCGGCATATCGCGAACTTGCTGCTGGCCGGTGGTGGCGACCAGATCGCCGGCGACCAGCGGCCGCCCGAAAAAGTTGCGTTTGAGCGCTTGCCCGGGGCCTTGCAGCCGCATTTCGCGCTGCGCCGGGGCGAACACCACGCGGCTGGCGGGGCGGCTCTCGGCCTTACTGATTTGGACGTGATCGCCCGAGCCAACTTCGGCATTGGCGCGCTGCAATCCGTCGAGCCGGATCACCTCGAGCCCTTCGTCTTCGGTATAGGCCAGCATCACCCGCGCGGCGGTTGGCCGTTTGCCGTCGATGGCGATCACATCGCCTTCGGTCAGGCCGAGGGCGGCCAAGGCCGATTTGGGAACCCGGGCAAAACCATTGCCGCTTTCCTCCTGCCGCGCCGCTGCAACCTGAAGCTTCACGGTCTTTTCCTGCACTTCGGCCATTGCGCCACTGGTCCTTGCCGTTCGGGGTGAAGCGTCAAGCTAGGAACTGATTGCGCTGATTGCAAATCCAGCGGCAGGCACCCCGAGCGTGAGTGAGCAAGCGGGGCATAAAAGCCGGGTCATGCTGACTCGCTCCCAAGCAAGGATAAAAAAAGGCCGGGTCATGCTGACCCGGCCTTGGGAAGTTTTGGGAGAGGATGCCTGAAAAGGCACGATCTAAATGTCACTGCCCCGGTTATTGTGCAAGTGCGAAAAGATCATTTCCTGTTGCATATTCTGCAACTTACCACGAAATTCGTTCAAGGATGTCGGAATTTCAGCATAAACCGATCGGTCTTGCCGCGCACTGCCGGGTCAAATACCAGCTTGGAATGATCATCTTCGCTGCGACGCAGCACGGAACTCTCAGATTCGAGCACGAACCCGGCTGCCGCCATATCGGCTTTGACTCGCTCAGGATCGATTCGGTGCAGCCGGTCGGCCACTTCACGCGGATCACCGCCGGCCGGACCAGCGTGATCGATGATCACCACATGCCCGCCCGGCTTCACCGCAGTAAACCACCCGGCCAGCGCCTTGGTCACATCGACGCGAGGAAATTTGTACTTTTCGGATTCCCAATAGAGATCATGATAGTTGAGGTTAGTGAATATCAGATCGAGCGAGCGCGGCGCAAATTGCATCGCCGCAATTTCCATGACCATCACGTGCAGCTGCGGGATCTTGCCGGCAAACGGCTCCCACGCTTTGGCGTCGTTCTCCCCCGGCGAATTGGCGGCGAAAATCATACCGGCCGGGCCAACAGCGCGCGCCAGCAGCAGCGAATAATATCCCCCGCCGGGCATGAAATCCAGCACGGTCTGACCCGGCTTGACCCCGGCAAATCCGAGCACGGCGGCGGGCAAGCGTCCTTCGTCGAGTTTGCGCATGGCCTCGGTCCGCAGCGGATCGGCCAGCAGCGCGGCGTAGTCGATTGACTTCTTCGCAGCCCGTATGTGCATGGCAGGCTTGGCGATCAGCGGCGCGGCCAGCGCGGCGGTGCTCAGCAGTGCAAGCGGGATCAAGCGGTGGTATTTCATCGATCATCTCCCTTTGTGGCAGCACCGGCCTTAGCCACATCGGACCAAAGCTTGTGCCGCAACCAACCATGCGCCAGTGACCCGAACTCAGCAAGGAGAGCGATGTGCAGCAGCGCAAATTTACGGCGGTGATTTTCGATTTCGGCGGAGTGATTACCAGCTCGCCGTTCGAGGCGTTCAACCGGCTGGAGGATGAGCGCGCCTTGCCGCACGATTTTATCCGCTCGGTCAACGCGGCCAACCCGCATGACAATGCCTGGGCGAAGTTTGAGCGTGCCGAGGTCGATGCGCGGGCGTTCGATGTGCTGTTCGAGGCTGAGGCCGAGGCGCTGGGTCATCCGCTCGAAGGCCGCGCCGTTCTGGCGGTGCTGTCCGGCGCGATCCGTCCCGCGATGATCCGCGCTCTGGATCAACTGGCGGCGGCGGGCTACCGGCTGGCCTGCATTACCAACAATGTGCCCAGCGGCCACGGCGCGGGCATGGCGCGCAGCGGAGACCGCGCCGATGCCTATGAACAGGCGTTCGCGCGGTTTGAGGCGGTGATCGAAAGCTCCAAGGCCGGGGTGCGCAAGCCCGATCCGCGCATTTATCAGATGATGTGCGAGCAATTGGGGCTGGACCCGACGGATTGCGTCTATCTTGATGATCTGGGGATCAACTGCAAACCCGCCGCCGCGTTGGGCATGGCGGCGATCAAGGTAACCAGCGGCGAACAGGCGCTGGCCGACCTGTCTGCTCTGCTGGGCTTGCCACTCGGTTGAGCTGGCGCTTGCATTTGGTGCAAGTCTGACGGCAAATTGTGCAATTGCAGAAGGAGTTGCGCTCGCCTAGCGCCGCTCGATTCGTTCAACCGGAGAACCCATGGCTCAGAAGCTTTATCCATCCGCAGTGGCCGCGCTCGAAGGCGTCTTGAAGGACGGCCTGCTGATCGCGTGCGGCGGCTTCGGGCTGTGCGGCATTCCCGAGCGTTTGCTCGATGCGGTGCGCGACAGCGGGGTTACCGGGCTGACGTTCGCGAGCAACAACGCCGGGATCGACAACGAAGGCATCGGCAAGCTGCTGCGGACCAAGCAGGTCAGGAAGATGATCAGCTCTTACGTTGGGGAAAACAAGGAGTTCGAGCGCCAATACCTGTCGGGCGAGCTCGAGGTCGAATTCAGCCCGCAAGGCACGCTGGCCGAACGGATGCGCGCGGGCGGCGCGGGCATTCCAGGGTTCTACACCAAGACCGGGGTCGGCACGCTGGTGGCCGAGGGCAAGGAAGTGAAAGCGTTTGGCGGTGAGGACTACATCCTCGAAGCGGGGATCTTCGCCGACCTCGCGCTGGTCAAGGC
>JANMBA010000453.1:0-2616 GCA_031360105.1 Novosphingobium sp. | reverse complement strand
CCCATGCCCGAAGCCAGCCCGCCGCCGCCAATCGGGATCACCAGCATATCGAGCTCAGGCACCTGGCTCAGCATTTCGAGCGCCACCGTGCCTTGCCCGGCCGCGACATGCGGATCATCGAACGGGTGGACAAAAGTCAGCCCCAGCTCGCCTTCCAGCACGCGCGCGTGGGCATAGGCTTCGTCAAAGCTTTCGCCGTGCAGCACCACGGTGCCGCCCAGCACCTCGGTCTGCATGACCTTTACCGTCGGGGTGTTGCGCGGCATGACGATGGTGACCGGAACACCCAGCCGCGTGCCGTGATAGGCCAGCCCCTGCGCATGATTACCTGCCGAAGCCGCAATCACCCCGCGGTTGCATTGCTCGCCGCCCAGCAGCAGCATCGCATTGAGCGCGCCGCGTTCCTTGAACGAGGCGGTAAATTGGAGATTTTCAAACTTGAGCCAGATATCTGCCCCGGTAATCTCGGACAGGGTGCGGCTGTAATCCATCGCGGTCATCACCACCGCGCCTTCGATCCGCGCGGCGGCGGCGCGGATATCGGCAATAGTCAACAGCGAGCTAGCAGGAGTGGCCGGGATGTTCATAACGCTCCGGGCCGTAGTGCAAACCAGATGCGTTGCAAACCCTAAGCCGAACCGCGCCAGCGAAGCAGCGCCCGGGCCAGCAGCGTCGCCGCCAGGATCGCGGCGGTGTCTGCCAGCCAATCGCGCAGATCGCTATCGCGGTGCAGCGGCGGGATCAGTTGCAGCACTTCGATGAGCGCGCCGAACGCCGAAAGCCACAGCGCAATCCGCCACGCCTTGATGCTTTGCCAGCCCAGATTGGCCACCCCGGCGAGCACGGCAAAAGCCAGCATATGTTCGAACTTGTCGCCAAACCGGTCGATCGGCAGACTGGGCGGTTTGGGCAGCAGGGCCATCAACAGCGCGAAAGTGGCGAGCACCCAAAACAGCGGGCGCAGCACCCCTGGTGCAAACAGTTTTCCGATGGCGGCGTGCATCGGTGCTGCCATAGCGGGCGGCGGGCTGATGGCAATTCGCAATAGCGCTGGCAGCGCGCGGCAAACCCGGTAAAAGCTGGGCCAATGACCACTCCCCTCAATGTATCGTTTCTGGGCCTGGGCGTGATGGGCGGCGCGATTGCGCGGCACATTGGCGCGGCGGGGCATCACCTGACCATCTTTAACCGCACCCCGGCGCGCGCGGCCAGATGGCGCGAGGCCAATCCCACGCTGTCCGTGCGGCAGGTAGCCAGCCCGGCCGAAGCCGCCGCCGGGGCCGATGTGGTGCTGACTTGTGTGGGCAACGACGATGATCTGGCCGATGTCGTGCTGGGGCCAACCGGGGTATTCTCGGCCATTCGCGAAGGGGCGACCTTTATCGATCACACCACCGTCTCGGCCCGGATCGCGCGGCAGATCGCGGTCGAAGCGCGCGATCTGCACGTCCACTGCGTTGATGCGCCGGTCACCGGCGGCCAAGCCGGAGCAGAGAGCGGCCAGCTGACCGTGATGTGCGGCGGGCGCGCCGATGCGATCGAAGCCGCCCGCGGGGTGATGGAAGCCTATACCAAGCGGATCGTCCACGTTGGCAAGGCGGGCGCCGGGCAGACCACCAAAATGGTCAACCAGATCGCCTTTTCGGGGATCCTCGCCACGCTGTCCGAAGCGCTGCGCTTTGCCGAAGCCGCGCATCTCGACCTCGAAAAGGTCTATCAGGCCATCTCGGGCGGGGCGTCGCAATCATGGCAGATGGACAACCGCTGGAAAACCATGTGCGAAGACAGCTTCGATTTCGGGTTCGCGGTAGATTGGATGCGCAAGGATATGGGTTTGGCACTGGAAGAAGGCCGCTCGCTGGGAGTGGCGCTGCCAACGGCGGCGCTGATCGATCAGTTTTATGCCGAAGTGCAAGCGCTCGGCGGCGGGCGGCAGGATACTTCGGCGCTGGTTCGCCGTTTGCCGCGCCGGGGGAACGCCTGATGCGCGCGCTGTTATTCGCGGGGGCGGCGCTGCTGGCGCTGACCAGTGCGGCGGCGGCCGATACGCTGCTCGACAATGTCGATGGGGTCACGCTTGATGCCATCGGCGCGGTCGATCATTTTGCCGCTCTGGTGATCGGCGACGATGGCCGGATCACCAAAGTTCTCCACCGCAGCGACAAGCGCCCGCGCACCACTTATCTGATCGACGGCAAGGGCCAGATCGTCATGCCTGGGCTGATCGATAGCCACGCGCACGTGCTGCAAACTGGATTTGCGGCGATGACGCTCGATCTGTCGGACACCCGCTCGCTGGCCGATGCGCTGACCCGGATCGCCGCTTATGCCAAGGCGCATCCCGATCGGCCGTGGATTTTGGGGCGCGGCTGGAACCAGGAATTGTGGGCCGAGCAGCGCTATCCCACAGCCGCCGATCTGGACGCGATTGTGCCCGGTCAGCCAGTCTGGCTAGAGCGGGTCGATGGCCATGCCGGCTGGGCTAACAGCCGCGCACTAAGCCTTGCCGGGGTCACGGCAGCCACCAAAGACCCCGCGGGCGGCAAGATTGAACGGATCGCGATCAAAGGTGCGGGCGGCGGAAAACCCGCGGGCGTGCTGATCGACACTGCGCAG
>JANMBA010000422.1:0-4153 GCA_031360105.1 Novosphingobium sp. | reverse complement strand
CGCTCATGCGCCGCGACCACCGCGCGGCTAACTGCTTGCATCATTGCCATCCGCGCCTTGATCGGCAATCTTGTCTCGCCGATCATCACCGCCACGGCATAACGGGTGCCATCGGGCGCCTGAAAGATCGCGACATCGTTGTAGGCGGTGGCCAGGCCGGCCAGTTCCTGCCCGGTCCCGGTCTTGTGATAAACGATCCAGCCCGGCGGTACTGCGCCTTTGAGCCGCATCGGGCCGCTCTTGGAATGCTGCATGATATTGAGCAACACATCGGTCGAACCCGCCGAGAGTAATTGCCCTTGCGCGAGCAGCCCGAGCGCCTGCGCAATCCCCGCCGGGGTCGCGCCGTCGAGCGGATCGGCGATATAGGCCGCAAGCAGCGCCTGACGTTGGTCCAGCGGGATCCGCGCGCGGGCCTGTTCAAAATTGTAGCCAGTGGCGAGATCGGGGGTCCAGATCAGCCCGGCGATCTTGCTTTGCAACAGCCGCTCACCCGGTCCGAACCGAATGCCTGAAATACCGCGCTCGGCGAGCACGGCGCGGACGTGATCCGGTCCGCCAATGCGCCATAGCAGCTTATCGTTGGCCATGTTGTCCGACAGCGACAAGGCGTCGCGCAGCATCGCTGCGGCGGGCAAAGTCAGCGAGCCTTGTTGTAGCACAGTCCAGCGCAGCGGCTGGTTGAACACCACCTGATCATCGGCACGCAGCGTCAGCGGTTCATCCAGCCGCAACTGGCCGCGATCGACCGCGTCGAGCATGCTAATCGCAACCCACAGCTTGGATACGCTCTGCTGCGGGAAAAACTGATTGGTGCGCGTCCCCACCACCCAGTCGCAGCCGGCCTGCGCGGCCGCAATCCCGACTTTGCCGTCAAACGCTTGGGAAATTGCGGTTAAATCGCGCTGCAACTGCACCGGGCGCGGCGCGCAAGAAACCGGCTGGATGGGAGCGCGGGCATACGCCTGCGGGCTTGCCGCGTAAGATCTTGCCGCCACGCCGCGGTGCGGACTGGTCAGCGCCAGACCGGCGAAGCCCAGCATACCAATGGCAAATGCGGCCAAAATCCGCCGCCGCAACCGCGAGCGACGAGGACTTCCTAGCGCTTGGCCTAGTGACTGGCTCAGTGTGATCGGATTTTCGCGGCGCAAGTGTTTAGTCATGGTTCAGCGTGCAAGATACGACCCCTTCGAACCTGCGCCAAGCATCGGAGCGACCAGTCGTGCAGTTTTTCCCGGTGGATTCGCTGTGCCGCCCCGCTCACGCGTAAGCCATCGCCTCCAGCGCGCCGAACGCCGCCAAGGCCCCCGGATCGCCGAACGGCATCACCTGGCTCATGAACACTCCGCCGATGCCTTTGGCTGGATCGAACCAGTAGTACGAATTGAAAATCCCGGCCCAGGCGAGGCTGCCGGGGCTGCGGCCGTGCGGGCCAGTTTCGGGGTTAACCAGAAACCCCAGCCCCCAGCCGGTGTGCTGATCGGGGAAGGTATCATACGGCGCAGCGAATTCGGGCATCGCGCTACCCATCGCGCCGGCGCGCAACGGGGCAATCTGATTGCGGCTCATTTCGGCCACGGTCTCGGTGGTCAGGATGCGTGCTCCATCAAGCTCGCCGCCGCGCAGCAACATCTGGACGAACCGGGCATAGTCGCCCGCAGTGGATGACAGCCCGCCGCCGCCCATCTGGAACTCGCCCCCGCCCAGCACCGCCGGGTTGATCACCCAGCCGCCATCGGGAGTGCGGACGTGAACTTTGGCGGCACCCTCAGGCATTTCAGAACGGAACGCGGTCTGCGTCATGCCGAGCGGGCCGGTAACGTGCGCCGCCAGATAAGCACCCAGTGTCTGCCCGCTGACTGCCTCCACCGCTTGCCCGACCCAGTCGGTCGCGACGCTGTATTCCCAGCTTGTCCCCGGATCGAACATCAGCGGCATCTTGATGGAATCGAGCGACCCTTCGCGCGGCGTGCCCACCGCGCCGTAATATTGCAGCACTTGCGGGTGGATAAAGAAATAACCCAGCCCGGCAGTGTGAGTCAGCAAATGGCGCAGCGTGATCGGGCCCTTGGCGGCGCGCAATTGCGGCTGGCCGTCCGCGCCAAACCCGGTCAGCACTTGCGGATTGGCCAGCGCGGGCAGCACTGCGCCGATATCGCTATCAAGGCTCAATCGCCCCTGTTCGACCAGTTGCATCGCCGCAACCGAGGTGATCGCCTTGGTCATCGAGGCGATCTGGAACAGCGTATCTTCGCGCATCGGCGTATGCGCCACCGCGTCAGCCTCGCCCAGCGCGCGGGCAAAGCGCACACCGTCCTGGTCAACGATCATGCCCACTGCGCCGGGCAGCCGGGCGGCGGCGACGGCTTGGTCAAACGGTGCGGAATTCATCGGTGCTGGGTTCATCATCTGCATTGGCTAACGCGTTCGCAGTGCTTAGGGAAGAGTGCATGGTCGATACGCTTTCCATCACCTTGGCGCAGCTTAACCAATCGGTCGGCGATATCGCTGGCAATGCTGCCGCGATGCTCGCCGCGCGCGAACGGGCTGCCGGTGCGGACCTGGTGGTCTTTCCCGAGATGCAGCTGATCGGCTACCCGGCCGAAGACCTGGTGCTCAAACCCGCGCTGATCCAGCGGGCCGCAGCCGAACTTGAGGTGATGGCCAAAGCCACCAGCGACGGCGGTCCGGCGATGCTGGTCGGTTCGATCTTCGTAATCGACGGCGCGCTGCATAACGGCGTGGCCTTGCTCGATGGCGGCAAGGTCGCGGCGATCCGGCTCAAGCATGAGCTGCCCAATTACGGCACCTTTGACGAGGTCCGGTTGTTCCAGCCCGGCCCCTTGCCCGAACCGATCGTGTTCAAAGGCGTGATGATCGGGCTACCGATTTGCGAGGATATCTGGCACCCCGACGTCTGCCGGCACCTCGCTGATTTCGGTGCCGAGCTGCTGATCTGCATCAACGGCAGCCCGTATGAGATCGACAAGGATACGCTGCGCATCGATGGCGTGGCCAAGCGCCGCGCGGTCGATACCGGGCTGCCGCTGGCGTACCTCAACCGGGTCGGCGGGCAGGACGAATTGGTGTTCGACGGGGCCAGCTTTGTGGTCAATGGCGATGGCGGGCTCGCCGTGCAAATGAATGACTGGGACGAGCAGGAGGTCATCACCCGCTGGACCAGGACTGCTAACGGCTGGCGCTGCGACCAGGGCGAAGTGGCCAAGCTCGCCGATCATCCCGAGGATATTTATTGCGCGATGGTGCTGGCGCTGCGCGATTATGTTGATCGCAACAAGTTTCCCGGGGTGGTGCTCGGCTTGTCGGGCGGGATCGACAGTGCGATCTGCGCGGCGATTGCCGCCGACGCGCTCGGGCCTGACCGGGTGTGGTGCGTGATGCTGCCCAGCCGCTTCACCGGCCAGCTGAGCCTCGATCTGGCGGCCGAGTGCGCCGCGATGATCGGGTGCAAGCTTGACACGATTCCGATTGCCCCGGCAGTCGAAGCGTTCGACACCATGCTGTCGGGCAGCTTCGCCGATGTCGCGGTCGATATCACCGAGGAGAATATCCAGAGCCGGATCCGCGGCGTGACCCTGATGGCGCTCAGCAACAAGTTCGGGCCGATGCTGCTGACCACCGGCAACAAAAGCGAGATGAGCGTTGGTTATGCCACGATTTACGGCGATATGGCGGGCGGCTACAACCCGCTGAAAGACGCCTACAAGATGACCGTCTTTGCGATTTCGAAGTGGCGCAACGCTCATAAGCCCAAGATCGGGCTTGGTCCGGACGGCCCGGTGATGCCCGAGGCGATCATCACCCGGCCGCCCAGCGCCGAACTGCGCCCCGACCAGAAGGACGAAGATTCGCTTCCGCCCTATCCCGTGCTCGACGGGATATTGCTCGGGCTGGTCGAGCACGAAAAGAGCGTCGATCAACTGACCGCCGAGGGCTTCGCGCGTGAGACGGTGGTGCGGATCGAACGCCTGCTCAATCTTGCCGAATACAAGCGCCGCCAAGCGCCGCCGGGCGTAACGCTGGGCACCCGCAATATCGGGCGCGATCGGCGCTATCCGATTACCAACGCGATCCGGAGCGGGTGATGCGCGGCGCGGCGACGCGGGCGCTCGCGGCGCTGATTGTTTCGGGC
>JANMBA010000421.1:0-1751 GCA_031360105.1 Novosphingobium sp. | reverse complement strand
GGGGTGCTGTCGGTGCTGTGGGCCGGGCTCAACCATGCAGTGGGGCCAAAGAATCTCGCGGTGTTCACCACGCCGGTTGATTTTCACCAGATGACGCTGTTTCAGGCATGGTCGGACAAGCGCTATTTCGATGTTGACCGGCTGGTCGATACGCTCGGCCTGGCCCCGGCAGAAATGCTGCTGACCGCGTTCGATATGCTGCGCCCGGCGGGGCGGATCGCGGCCAATTTTCAGCTGCTCGACAATTTGTGGAACGATGAATTTGTCAAAAGCCACCGGATGTTCGACCGCTGGAGCAACGACATGCTGCCGCTGGCGGGCGAATATTTCCGCGAAACCACCAAGCAGCTGGTGTGGGACAACGCGCTGATGGAGGGCACGATGAAAGTGGGCGGCCGGCGGGTTGCGCTGGATCAGATCAGCGCGCCGTTCCTGCATGTCACCGCCGAACATGACCACATTGTCACCACCGGCGCCTCGGCCCCGCTGCTGGGGTTGATCGGATCGGCCGATAAGGAGCAGGTGGTGCTCAAAGGCGGCCACGTCAGCCTGATTGCCGGGCCCAATGCGGTCAAGCGGATGTGGCCAAAACTCGATTTATGGCTGGGAGGCCGGAGCGTTTGAGCAAGCACAACGATAGCAGCGCGATCACGATCCGCGCGCCCGGACGCGGCGATCAGGCGGCACTGGCCCGGTTTGCAGGCGCGATGCCGCCGCACGATCTGCTGTTTCTGGCGCGTGATATCCGCGAGCCTAAAGTGCTCGACGCCTGGCTCAGCGCGCAGGAGCACGGCCAGATCGCGACGCTGGTGGCGGTCGCGGGCAGCGAAGTGGTGGCCACCATCGCCGCGCTGTCGGACCGGTTCAGCTGGTCACCGCATGTCTGGGACATTCGCTTGCTGGTCGCCCCCGATTGGCGCGGGCAGGGCTTGGGGCGCAGGTTGCTCGATCAGATCATCACTGCTGCCATCAGCGCGGGCGCGGCCAAACTGACCGCGCGGATGACCCCCGATCAAAGCGGCGCGATTACGCTGTTCGAAGAATGCGGCTTCCGCGCCGAAGCGCTGCTGCACGGGCAGGTCCGCGCCGCCGATGGATCGCTGCACGATCTGGCGGTGCTGGCGCTGGACCCCGCGCGAATGGCCGCGCGGCGCGAGGCGTTTGGCGACTAGCAAGCAGCCCAGCGCCAGCCTATAGGCGCCGTCCAGACTTGGGCCAGCAATCAGACAGGAATTCGCATAGTGCATGACAAGACCCGGGCGCTGATGCAGCGCGGCACGGAATTTCTCGGCAGTGAATATGCCATCTTATGCGGCGCGATGAGCTGGGTTTCGGAGCGCAAGCTGGTCTCCGCGATCAGCAATGCTGGCGGGTTTGGCGTGATTGCCTGCGGGGCGATGACCCCCGACTTGCTCGATACCGAGATCACCGCGACCAAGGCGCTGACCACAAGGCCGTTCGGGGTCAACCTGATTACCATGCACCCGATGCTGGTCGATCTGATCGCGGTCTGCGCCAGGCACCGTATCAGCCACGTCGTGCTGGCTGGCGGAATTCCGCCCAAAGGCAGCGTTGAGGCGATCAAGGACTTTGGCGGCAAGGTGCTGGTCTTCGCGCCCACACTGGCGCTGGCCAAGAAGCTGCTGCGTTCGGGTGCGGACGCCATGGTCATCGAAGGCAGCGAGGCCGGCGGGCACATCGGCCCGGTCGCCACCAGCGTCCTGGCGCAGGAATTCCTGCCTGAACTGGCG
>JANMBA010000404.1:0-1523 GCA_031360105.1 Novosphingobium sp. | reverse complement strand
CGATGATTGCACATGCAGGATCGCCCGCTGGATCACCCGCTGGAATCCGGCGGTGGGCGAGGGATCGCCCTTTTCCTGCGTTTTGAGCGACTGGTATTCCTGATCGAGGTACTGCTTCACCACTTCGCCAAGTTCAGCCAGTTCAACCCCGCAGGCCTGCATGACCTGCATCGCATCGGGATCATCGATCAAGGCGAGCAACAAATGTTCCAGCGTCGCATACTCGTGGCTGCGTTCGGACGCATTGGCCAGCGCGGCGTGCAGCGTCTTTTCAAGGCTCTGGGCGAAACTGGGCATCTAGGTGTCTCTCAAAAGAGGGGTAGGCGCTCCAACCGGTGAATTTGGCACTGCCGGAGAATATGAACCGCCGTGGTTAACCAAACCTATATAAGCTGCGTCCCGCCAGCTAAAAGGGTCCCGCCAGCTAAAAGGGTCTGGCCAGCTAAAAGGGTTACGGCGCGCCATCAGCCAGATTTGCCAAACAAGGCATCGGCCGCAGAGCGGTGCGCGGCTGCCTTGTCGCGGTGCGCCTTGACCCGGGCGATCTCCGCTTCAAGCACAGCGATCCGCTCAGCCAGCTCAGCTTGCGAATAAGGGTCAAGGCTTTCCCTAGAAAGCTGGTCGGCAGCATCGCCTTTTGGCCGGGGCAGATCGTCGTCCATCGCCGGGCAGAATCGGACGGAGCGGCCTTGCTGTCAATGCGCTCAGCCGCTAGGGCGGACAGTGCGTGGCTGACGGGCAACAGGGGCGGTCTAAATGATTGATTTAGCTACACAAAAACTTCCACAAACAATGCACGTAGCGGGGTTCGATGCCCCCGGCGGCCCCGAAGTCCTGCACCTGAGCGATCTTCCTGTCCCCAACCCCGGTCCGGGCGAAGTGCTGGTCAAGGTCGCTTTTGCCGGGGTCAACCGCCCCGATGTCATTCAGCGCAAGGGGTTCTATCCGCCCCCGCCGGGTGCCTCGCCGATCCCTGGGCTCGAGATTGCGGGCGAAGTGGTGGCGCTGGGCGAAGGCGCCGACCCCGCGCTGCTCGGCCGCAATGTCTGCGCGCTGGTTTCGGGCGGCGGCTATGCGCAGTACTGTCTGGCAGTCGCCGACCTGTGCTTGCCAGTCCCCGCCGATCTGCCGCTCGATCAGGCTGCAGCTTTGCCCGAAACGCTGTTCACCGTGTGGCACAACGTGTTCGAGCGCGGCTGGGCCAAAGAGGGTGAGGTGCTGCTGGTTCATGGCGGCACCAGCGGGATCGGCTCGATGGCGATCATGCTGGGCAAGTTGTTCGGGCTGATCGTGATCGTAACGTGCGGCGGGGCAGACAAGTGCGCAGCGGCGCTCAAAATCGGCGCGGATCATGCGATTGATTACAAGGCCGCCGATTTCGTTGCGGAGGTCGCGCGGATCACCGATGGTGCGGGCGTGCAGATTGTGCTCGATATGGTCGCAGGCGATTATGTCGCGCGCAACCTCAATTGCCTCGCCCCCGATGGCCGCCATGTCACCATCGCTGTGCAGGGCGGGCTTAA
>JANMBA010000390.1:0-6559 GCA_031360105.1 Novosphingobium sp. | reverse complement strand
GCCCGAACCGATCAATGTCATCGTCCCGACCCGCGAGCGTGCGGATACCTTGCTCCATTGCCTTGAGACGGTGGTGGCGCAGGATTGCGACCGCCTGAAAATCTGGGTGAGCGACAACGCCAGCAGCCCGGCCACGCGCGAGGTGGTCGAAGGCTTTCGCGATCCGCGGATCAACTACGTCAATACCAGCGAACGGCTGAGTATGGCCAAGAACTATGAGTTTGCGCTGAGCCAGATCGAGCGCGGCTGGATGGTGATGCTGGGCGACGACGACGGCCTGTTGCCGGGCGCGCTCGAACCGGCAGTGCGCCAGCTTGAAGCCAGCGGGCTCAAGGCAATGAGCAGCGAGACCTGCTTCTTCAACTGGCCCAAGGCTGTCACTGGTGATCCGCTGCGCCTGGTTGTTCCGCTGGAAAAAGATCTGATCACCGTGGCCAGCAAGGATGCGGTGGATGACATGCTGCGGCTGGCCCGGCCCAAGGCGCGGATGCCGCAGACCTATACCGGCGGGATCATCCACAGCGATGTCTACCGCGTCGCCAAGGCGCCCAAGGGCACGTTCTTCCAGTCGCAGATCCCCGATATCTACTCAGGGTTTGCAGTGACCGCGGTGGTCGACCGCTTCCTCTACAGCAAGGCGCCGTTCGCCATTGCCGGGCGTTCGAGCCACTCGATCGGCGAGGCCTTGTTCAAGCTGGAGAAGAACGCCTTCCTCGACGAAGACTTGATCCCGTTCCACGCCGATTTTCCGGCTTGCGATGCCGGTACACTTGCGTTCTCGATGCCTGCTATCCAGTTTGAAACCTATACCCAGTCGCTGTTCCTGCGCGCGGGCGAGCCGGTGATTTCAAAGCAGCGGATGCTCGAAGTGACGATCGCCTACACCCTTATCGGCCATGATTATATCCTGAGCTGGGGGCGCAAGTTCGCCGCGCAGCACGGCCTCAATTTCGATGCCGCAGTGGCCCGCGCTCCGGCGATACGGCGCCAGATCAAGCTGGTCGAAGGGTGGCGCTCGCTTAAAAACCTGGTCGAATGTGCGCGGTTCTACGTCGGCGATCCGGTTCCGCTGGGCAACGTCCGCGAGGCCAGCGAAACCGCCGCCGCAACGCTGCGCGATCCGCCCGGCCGCGTCAGCTCGACCCTGCGCGCGTTGGCCAAACGTTACGCGTAAATCAGGCGAACGGCACGTCCAGCGCGCGGGCATCGGCAACATACGCGTCGATGTCCGCCGCGCAGGCCGCCCGCGCGGATAGCTGACCGTCCATCACTGCGCGGTACCATCCGGCGGTGCGCTGAGTAGTCCGGGCAAAATCCCACACCGGGCGCCAGCCGAGCCCGGCCACCGCCTGATCGATCGCCAGCCGCAGCAGGCCCGCTTCGTGCGGCGCGGCGGGATCGTGAACCTGGTCCCAGCCCGCCTGACCATATTGCGCCAGCAGCGCATTGGCGAGATCGCCAACGCATTTGACCTCGGTCGGCTGCGGACCGAAATTCCACGCCTCGGCATAGCGTTCGCCGCCGGGCCCGGCCAGTTTTGCGCCGAGCCACAAATAGCCCGCCAGCGGTTCGAGTACATGCTGCCAGGGCCGCAGCGACTGGGCGTTGCGCAGCCGCGGCTGGCCATTCCCGGCCAGCGTGCGGATCAGATCCGGCACCAGCCGGTTGGCTGACCAGTCGCCCCCGCCGATGACGTTGCCGGCCCGGGCTGTGGCGATCCGGACCCGCGTGTCGGCGCTGAAAAAGCTGCTGCGCCACGATGCCACCGCAATCTCCATCGCGGCCTTGCTGGCGCTGTAAGGATCGTGCCCGCCCAGCGCATCGTCCTCGCGGTAAGCATGGGCCCATTCGCGATTGCGGTAGACCTTGTCGGTAGTCACCATGACCACCGCCGCCGCAGTCTTGCTGCGCCGGACCGCCTCCATCAGATTGATCGAGCCCGTCACGTTGATCGCAAAGGTTTCGCCGGGCGCAAGGTAGCTGCCGAGCACCAGCGGCTGCGCGGCGAGGTGGAACACGAAATCGGGCCGGGCCGCGGTCAGCGCGGCTTCCAGCGCCGCGGAATCGCGCACATCGCCCAAAACATGCGTGATCCCGCTGGATATCCCGGCGTCGTCGAACAGCGCCGGTTGAGTCGGCGGAGGCAGCGCATAGCCGATCACTGTTGCGCCAAGCTGTTCGAGCCACAGGCACAGCCACGAACCCTTGAACCCGGTGTGTCCGGTGATGAATACTGTTTTGCCAGCATAGGTATCAGCGAACATCGGTCAGCGCTTCCACGGCGCCTGGCCGCTGTCCCACAATTCGCCCAGCAGTTTCCATTCGCGGTAGGTGTCCATCGGCTGCCAGAACCCATCATGCTCGAACAGCATCAGTTGCCCGTCGGCAGCGAGCCGCTGAAGCGGCTCCTGTTCGAACACCAGCCCGGGATCATCGTTGAGGTAATCAAACACCCGCGCATCGAACACGAAAAAGCCGCCATTGATCAGGCCCTCGCCGGTCTGGGGCTTTTCCGAAAACGCCGAGATCCGGTCGCCGAGCGCATCGTCGGTTACCGCCATGACCCCGAAACGACCAGCCGGGCGCACCCCGGTGACCGTGCCGATTTTGCCGTGACGGCGGTGATATTCGACCACTTTGGCAATATCGAGGTCGGCCACGCCGTCGCCATACGTGAAGCAAAACAGTTCATCGCGTGCAAGGTGATCGCGGACATTCCACAGCCGCGCCCCGGTCATCGAATTGAGCCCGGTTTCGACCAGCTCGATCTGCCAGTCCTTCTCGGGAAATTGACCGGCGTCGAACGCGATTTCGCCTGGGCGGCCGGGGCAGACCGTGATGTTGGCGACTTGGGCGTGAAAGTTGAGGAAGTATTCCTTGATCGACCACGACTTGTAGCCAAGGCAAAGCACGAAGCTGTTGATGGACGACGCCGCGTACAGCTGCATGATGTGCCACAGGATCGGACGGTCGCCGATCCGGATCATCGGCTTGGGAATATCGTCGGCGACGTCGCGAATGCGCGTACCTTGGCCGCCGCAAAGGATGACTGCTTTCATAGCCTGTAGCTAGCGGTCCAGCGCGTTAGCACAAGAGGTTAGTTGACGATTTTGCTTAGCAGAAATCGAACAAATCCTAGCGCGTGGGAACCGGCACATCACCCGAATAATCGTAGAACCCGCGCCCGGTTTTGCGCCCCAACCATCCGGCCTCGACATATTTCATCAACAACGGAGCGGGCCGGTATTTTGAATCACCGGTGGTATTGTATAGCACCCGGACGATATCGAGACAGGTATCCAGCCCGACAAAGTCGGCCAGCTCAAGCGGCCCCATCGGATGATTGAGACCCAGCCGGCAGCCCTTGTCGATATCGGCAATGTTGGCAGTCCCCTGCCCCAGCACGAACACTGCTTCGTTGATCATCGGCAGCAGGATCCGGTTGACCACGAACCCTGGTTCGTCTTCTGCCATAACCACCTGTTTGCCCAGACTTTCGGCAAACAGCCGCGTCCGGGCGGTGGTTTCTGGCGCGGTCGCCAGCCCCGGGATGACCTCGATCAGCCCCATCACCGGCACCGGATTGAAGAAATGCAACCCGATAAACCGGGTCGGATCAGGCGAACTCGCCGCCATCCGGGTGATCGGGATCGAGCTGGTGTTCGACGCCAAGATCGCATCGGAACGCAGCACTTGCCCGGCGGCTTCAAAAATCTTGCGCTTGATCTCCTCGCGCTCGGTCGCAGCTTCGATAATCAGGTCGGCGGTGCCCATCGGCGCATAGTCGGCCACCGGAGTGATCCGCGCCAGCGCTGCCTCAGCATCGGCGGCGGTCAGTTTGTCGCGCAAAACGAGCTTGCTCAGCGCCCTGTCGATCCCGGCTTTGGCTTTCTCAGCCAGCGCAATATCGACATCGGACAGCAGCACTTTGATGCCGTTTTGCGCAATGGTCTGCGCGATCCCAGCGCCCATCTGGCCCGCGCCGATCACCCCAACAATCTGCATCGCCCATTCCTTCGCACTTGCAGCAAGGGTGGGCAGTTAGCTGCGCCAACTAGGCTTGGCTAGCGGTTCTTTCCGGGCACCCACAGCACGTCGCCGCTTCCCGCAGCATTGATTGCGCGGGCGAGCACGAACAGCAGATCGGACAGCCGGTTGATATAAGCCAGCGCCGCCGGATTGACCGGATCGTGCTGCGCCAGTGCAGTCATCGCGCGCTCGGCCCGGCGCGCGGCCGCGCGGGCCACGTGCGCACGCGCTGCGCCTTCGCTGCCGCCGGGCAGGATAAAACTGGTTAGCGGCGGCTGGCGTTCGTTCAGCGCGTCGATCTGGGTCTCAAGCCAACTGGCCTGTGCGGGCACAATCCGCAGCACCATTTCGGACGGAGCAAAGTCTTCGCCCGGCGTCGCGAGATCGGCGCCCAGATCGAACAAGTCGTGCTGAACCCGGGTCAGCTCGGCCGCGTAATCGAACGTCCCCAGCGCCAGCAGCGCCCAGCCGAGCACCGAATTGGCCTCATCAACCGCGCCGATCGCTTCCAGCCGCGCGGCGTGCTTGGGCAAACGCGAACCATCGACCAGTCCAGTGGTGCCATCATCGCCGGTGCGGGTGTAGATCTTGTTGAGCTTGACCATCGCTGAACCGCCTATTTGCGCGACGAGAACAGGATGATCGCGGTCACCACGATCGCCGCCCCCTGAAACAGGATGCGCCGGAACATCAACTTGTTCTGGAGTAGCTGATTGGCACTGGGCCCGCTGCCTTCGGGCTGTTCAAGGTCTGCTTTGGTGTTGGCGAGAAAAGCCACAATGCCGCGCACCAGCGTGATCACGGTCAGCGCCGCCAGCACGATCACCAAAGGAATCAGGATATAGTTCATGCCCCATCCCCTACGCCGCTGCCCAGCGTAATACCAGCGGGGAAGCGGTGTTCGCGCAGGGCGTTTGCCAGCGCCACACCATCTTCTCCAGCGCGGCGCATATCGGCCAAAGCTGCCGATCCGCGCCGCTTGGCGAGCTTTCTGCCGTCCGGTTCGACCAGCAACAGATGGTGATGGTAAGAACTTGCACAAAGTTGCAGCAGCCGACCGAGCAGCACATGAATATGGGTTGAGGTGAACAGATCGGACCCGCGGGTGACCAGTGAAATGCCTTGCGCGGCATCGTCGAGCGTGACGGCGAGGTGATAGCTCGCCGGGGCTTCCTTGCGCAGCAGCACCACGTCACCGAAGCGTTCCGGCCGGGCTTGCTGGACCCCGGCGAGTTCGTCGATCCAGTTCAGCGGTCCGGCCAGCGCAATCGCCTGCGCCATGTCGAGTCGCCACGCTGCACCAACGGGATCGACTTCGCGCGCCCGGCAAGTCCCTGGATAGATTGGCCCGTCCGGCCCGTTCTCGGTGGCCGCCGCCAGCACTTGGGCGCGGGTGCACTGGCAGGGGTATAACAAGCCCAGAGCCTTCAGCCGCTCGCCCGCCGCTGCGTAGCTGTCCAGCCGGTCCGATTGAAACACGGTCAGCCCATCCCACACGAGCCCCAGCCAAGCCAGATCAGCTAGAAACTCCGGCACCAGCTCGGCACGGCTGCGCTCAGCATCGATATCTTCGATCCGCAGCAAAAACGCCCCGCCCCGCGCCAGCGCCAAATCATGGGCCGTCACCGCTGCATAGGCATGACCCAGATGGAGCGACCCATTGGGGCTGGGGGCAAAACGTGTCCTGATCGTCACAGCCGTGCTTGTCTTGTGGATTGCCCAGCAAGGCAAGGCTTGACGCGAGACGGCGCGCCATGTTCATAGCGGATATGCGCTGTCACAGAACCGCAATCGCCGCTTCCTACAGGGGACCATGCTCAAGTCGGAGCTGATTGAGCGCGCGGCTTCGTTCCGCAGCGCCGAGGGGGACCCCTCACGGCACCTGTCCGATTGTCCGGCACTGGTGCTGAATGCTGACTATACTCCGCTGTCATATTATCCGCTCAGCCTGTGGCCGTGGCAAACCGCCATCAAGGCGATCTTCCTCGAACGGGTCGATGTGGTGGCCAGCTATGCGCGCGAAGTCCACTCGCCCAGCTGGACGATGCCGATCCCCAGCGTGATCGCGCTGCGGCAATATGTCCGGCCCAGCGAGTTTCCCGCCTTCACCCGCTTCAACCTGTTCCTGCGTGACCGGTTTTCATGCCAGTATTGCGGCAATCCCCAGCACCTGACCTTTGATCACGTGGTCCCGCGGCGGCTGGGCGGACGGACCAGCTGGGAAAATGTTGCCACCGCCTGCGCCCCGTGTAACCTCAAAAAAGGCGGCCGCACCCCGGCGCAAGCCAAAATGCCGCTGCTGATCCCGCCGATCCGCCCGACCAACTGGCAACTCCAGGAACGCGGCAAAGCCTTTCCGCCGAATTACCTGCACGAAACGTGGCGGGACTGGCTGTACTGGGATGTCGAGCTGGAGAGTTGAGGGAATTGAGTGCGCTGTCACCGTAATTTGCCGCCGTAACTTAAATTTCCGTATTTTACTCAGACCTCTGGCTCGTCGCCTTCAATATCTTGACCCTGACCGAGCAAT
>JANMBA010000196.1:0-5038 GCA_031360105.1 Novosphingobium sp. | reverse complement strand
TAGACGTGAAGCGCTCCATCCATCAGCAAATGGCTTTCTACGGGCATTGTGAAAACTCCAAAGTGTGTAAGACTTGTGTAAGTCTTTTTTGGAGTCTCGACCTTGCTTAAACCGTTGGTTTAACTGGGTTTTTGGCTTATTTTTGTAGGCCAAACGCAATTTTGAGTCGTTCGCGTCTACCATTCCGCCACAGGGGCATCCCGTGGTTCGCCGCCAAGCGAAAATCCGACCCAGCTGCTTAGCCGCCCTTTAATACGCCCACAATCGCCTTGTGCAGGCGTGAGTGCAGAACATCGTTGCCAGCCAGCACCTGGCTGTCACAAATCGGCAGCGAGGTGCCGCGCCAGTCGGTGACGAACCCGCCGGCTTCGCGCACCAGCAAGCACCCGGCGGCAGTATCCCACGAGGCCAGATCGCTCTCCCAGAACCCGTCAAACCGCCCGGCAGCAACCCATGCCAGATCGAGCGAGGCGGCGCCGAACCGGCGGATTCCGGCAACTTGCGGGGCCAGTGCGCCGTAAATCCGGGTCCATTCGGGAGCATCGCCACGCCCGGCAAACGGGATGCCAGTGGCGATCAGGCTTTCATCGAGGTGGCGGCGTGAGGAAACGCGCAGACGCCGATCTTGCAGCCAGGCCCCGCGGTTCCGCTCGGCCCAGTAACTCTCATCGGTGATCGGTTGATAAACCAGCGCTGCGGTCACATCGCCCCAGTCGCTGCCGTCCAGCTTGCGCTCTTGCACCGCGATCGAGATCGCGAAGTGCGGAATGCCGTGAAGAAAATTGCTGGTCCCATCGAGCGGATCGATGATCCAGCGCGAGCTATCAGGATTGCCTTCGATCACCCCGCCTTCTTCGAGCACAAAGCCCCAGTCGGGCCGCGCCAGCAGCAGCTCGTCATACAGCGTCCGCTCGGCGCGCTGATCGGCTTTGGAAACGAAATCGGCCGGACCCTTGCGGCTGACCTGCAGATGCTCAACCTCGCCAAAATCGCGGCGGAGGCGCTGGCCAGCCTTGCGTGCGGCTTTTTCCATGACGCGGATAATTGCGGAAATAACGGCCATGATTGGGCTCAATCAGCCTTGCGCACATAGGCGCGTTCGTAAACGTCAACCACGATCCGGGTGCCGCTGCCGATGTGCGGCGGAACCATCACGCGCACGCCGTTATCAAGCAGCGCGGGCTTGTAGCTGGACGAGGCGGTCTGCCCCTTCACCACGGCGTCGGCATCGACGATCATGGCTTCGACCTGTTCGGGCAGCTGCACCGAAATCGGGCGCTCATCGTACATTTCCAGGCTGACCGTCATGCCGTCCTGCAAAAAGGCCACTGCTTCTCCGAGCAGGTCGGTCGGCAAATTGATTTGCTCGTAATTTTCGGTGTCCATGAACACCAGCGCATCGCCATCGACGTAGAGGAACTGGAAATCCTTGGTGTCGAGCCGAACCTTTTCGATCGTGTCCTGGCTGCGGAACCGGACGTTGGTCTTGCGGCCATCGATCAGGTTTTTCATCTCGACCTGCATAAAGGCCCCGCCTTTGCCCGGCTGGGTGTGCTGGGTCTTGGCAACTTTCCAGATCCCCTTTTCGTATTCGATGATGTTGCCTGGACGAATGTCCACGCCGCTGATCTTGGCCATGACGGTGCCTTCAAGCTGAGAAAGAGCTCCGGCACGCGCCGGAAGGTCGCGCCCTTAGCCTGCGCTGGGCCAATCGGCAAGGGTGAGGCACGCTCAGCTAGCGGCGTGGCTCAGTTCCTGCTAGGTATCGCAGTGCGAAAGGCGGCGTTATGAAACCTGTTCTCACTCTAATCTTGCTGGCTGCGGCCGGGCCGGTGCTCGCGGTACCGGGCGGGCCGATCGGTCAGCTCGCGCCTGGCAATTACCTGTGCGAGCAGCCCGGCGATGCTGGCGGCGCGGTTGGCCTGCGGGTTGCGGGCGAGGATTTTGAGATCGTCAACGCCAACACCTATCGCACCGCTGCTGGGCGCGGCACCTATTTGCTGACCGGCGATGTGCTGCTGATGACTGGCGGGCCAAAGTACGGCCAGACCTTTCACCGCATCAACAACAGCTTCCTGCGCAAGAGCGATGCGAGCGGCGCTGACACCACGCTGCGCTGCGTGCGCCGAGCGCTTAACAACAGCTAAGCAGCGGTGATCAGTGCCCGGTTGCGCGTCCGGGCATAGCTGAACCACAACAACGCGATCGCCGCCCCGACGCCAATCCATTCGGCCAGCGGGGCGAATCCATCGCCGACAATCGCAAGCTTGGCCGGATCGCCCACCGCGCCCACTGCGCCCGCAAAAGCCAGCCCGAACAGGCTGTCACCCACCACCAGTCCAGTGGCGAGCAGTACCCCCATCCGCACGGTAAATTCGGGCCGCGCGGTCTTGGCCGCCATGCGGTTCCAGAAATAACCGATCACCGTGCCGATTACCGTCGGGAGGACCAGCGTGGCTGGCAGATAGATCCCCATCGCCACCGCCAGCGGGGGGATGCGTGGTTTGCCAGCGGCGCGCATGCCTTCGTCCAGCGCCACCACGACTACGCCAATCACCGCGCCCAGTTCGATCATGTCCCAGCGCAGATCGCCACCGAGCACACCCTGCGCAATCGCTGCGAACAGCGAAGCTTGCGGCGCGGCCAACGCATTGGCCCCTGCCCCCGGCGCACCGGCAAAGCCAAAACTGGTCGCCAGCAATTGCAGCACCGGCGGCAGGATCAGCGATCCGGCCAGCACACCGATAATCAGCGCGACCTGCTGCTTCCACGGGGTCGAGCCGACCAGTTGCCCGGTCTTGAGATCCTGCAAGTTATCATTCGCGACGATCGCGATGCCGAACACGAATGAGACGAGGAACAGCGCAAACGCCACCAAGGGCGCACGTTGATCGGCCGCGACCGATCCGCCGAACAGCCACGCGATCAACAGCGAAGCGATCAGCACCGCCAGAATGCCGACTCCTGAAACCGGGCTGTTCGAGGTGCCGACCAGACCCGCCATATAGCCCACCACCACCGCGACGGCGAACCCGACGACAATCGTGAACACAATGGTCAGCAGCAGCACCAGACCGATTGAATCAGCCAGTGGGCCGCCCTGCACAAAGCCCCAAACAAGCGCGAGGATCGGCACAAACATCGCCGCGCTGATCCCCAGCACCCAGCCCACTGGCAGATCGCGCTCGGTCAATTTGATTGCTTCGCCCGCGCGCCGCGCCTTTGCGGTGGCCGCAATCCCTGCAAGGCCGCGCATGATTGCACCCGCAATCCGGATTAAGGCCCAGATTGCCGCGACGCCCATTGCGCCCGCGCCGACAAACCGGACTTGCCCCTTGAGCACGGCCCCAGCCACATCCTCCAGCGGTCCGGGCATTCCGGCGCTGAGATAAGGCAGCAGCACCAGCTTGCCGAGCACCATGCCCAGCAGCATCGCCATGCCGGTGGCGAGCCCGATCAAATGTCCGATCGCAAGCAAGCCCAGCGACAGAGTGCCACCGATGGTGCCCACCCCTGCGCCAAGTTTAAACACCTTGGCCACTTCACCAGCGGCCACGCGCAGCATCGTCAACACGCCAAACCCCGCGCCGGCCACCGATCCCAGCACAATGGTGGCCAGTCCGGCCTGGCTTTCCGCCGCACCTGCACCATCAGCCATACCCACCCGCAAAATTTCCGCCCCCGCCACGCCTTCGGGGTATGGCAGGTCGCTATCGACCACCAGCGCGCGGCGCATCGGCACCGAAATCATCACACCGAGCACGCCGCCGGTGGCGCATACCATCATCGTTTGCCAATACGGGATCGCGGTCCACCAGCCGATAATCACGAAAGCCGGCAACACGAACACCATCGTTGCCACTGCGCCTGCCGCGCTGCCGATGGTCTGGACGATATTGTTTTCGACCATCGTCGCCCCGCCCATGGTACGCAGCACCGCCATCGAGATCACTGCGGCGGGGATCGCGGTTGAAAAGGTCAGCCCGACCCGCAGCCCGAAATAGACGTTCGCCGCCGTGAACAGAAAAGTCAGCAGCCCGCCCAGAATAATTGAGCGAACCGTCAGTTCGCGCTGAGCGGCTGGGCTAGTCGATGTCTGGCTATCGTTCATCTTAACCGGCCCCCGGCAGAATGAGTGGACACAATGGACAGGGTGCTAAGCTCAAACCCCGGCCCGCTGATCGGGCGCTGCAATCCAAAGTGTGGCACATCGACACGGGTTAGGAAACCGCGTTGCACAAGGCGGCGTTCAGACCAGCTTGATCAACGCCGGACCAGCAACGGATAGGGGTTAAGCGCGGTGCTCGGCTCGTACCATTTAGCGGCTTCGGTGGTCAGCTGAACCGCGAAGTGCAGGTGCGGCGCGGCCGGGTTGGCATTGCCGGTAAAGCCGACCGCGCCGAGCAGTTGCCCTTGCGAGACTCGCTGGCCCTCGCTTAGCCCGGCGGCATAGCTGTCGAGATGCGCGTAGTAGTGGATGAACCGGCGGTCATCGCAGCGCAGATAGATCGTCAGTCCGCCGGCGCTCGAAGCGAACAGCTTTTCGATCGTTCCCGCCGAAGCAGCAACCACGGGCGTGCCGCGCGGCACCATTATGTCGATCGCGTCGTGCACCCGCAAGCCGCCCTGGCGCGCCTGCGTAAAAGTATCGGTAAGCTGGCTGGCCGTGATCCCCTGCACCGGAATGATCAGCGACTGGCCCGGCGCGATTGGCAGCGATGCCGACTTTGGCACCGGCGCAGATGCCTGAACCGCGGCGGTCAATTCCGCAGCAACTGGCGGGCTAAGGCTCACTCCCGGCGCTAGGGTCATGGTCGCCAGCGCCGCTTGCTGACCCGAGCCATTCCACCAATACAGCCCGGCCCCCGCCCACAGCAGCGACGTGACCAGGAACGTCCCGGCAATCAGCCGCAGGCGGGTTTGCCACTGCACCGGGTCAAGCCTCAAAGCTGACTTTGGTTTTGACCGAAACCATCTGCGCCAACCGCGCGACGTCCCAATTGGTCAGCCGTACACAGCCGTGGCTTTCCGCGCGGCC
>JANMBA010000361.1:0-5956 GCA_031360105.1 Novosphingobium sp. | reverse complement strand
CAAAAGCGAGATGAGCGTTGGTTATGCCACGATTTACGGCGATATGGCGGGCGGCTACAACCCGCTCAAAGACGCCTATAAAATGACCGTCTTCGCGATCTCGCGTTGGCGCAATGCGCATAAGCCCAAGATCGGGCTCGGCTCCGATGGTGCGGTCATGCCCGAGGCGATCATCACCCGCCCGCCCAGCGCCGAACTGCGCCCCGACCAGAAGGACGAAGATTCGCTCCCGCCCTACCCGGTGCTCGACGGTATTTTGCTCGGGCTGGTCGAGCACGAAAAGAGCGTCGATCAACTGGTCAACGAAGGCTTTGAGCGCGCTACGGTGGTGCGGATCGAGCGGCTGCTCAACCTGGCCGAATACAAACGCCGCCAAGCCCCGCCGGGGGTCAAACTCGGCACGCGGAATTTCGGGCGGGATCGGCGCTATCCGATCACCAATGCGTTTCGGAGCGGGTGACTTAAAATCTGGCCAGAGAGGTTTTTGCCAATCTAGCCAAAAACCGCGCCCAGATGCGCGCTGAACGCCGATCAGTGACAATGGAAGAAATCATCGCCTGGAAAAACGAAAGCCAGCGGTGATGGAACTGGTCATCGCCGCTTCGGCAACCGTGCCGCTGCTGCTCGACGATGAACGTGGAAACATCGCGCCAGACGGGTCAAGCCGGAGGAGATCGAGGCGATCCGCTCATTATTGGCATCGTTCGCAATTTCTATCGATCCGGAGTCTGCGAACTTGGCACGCGCCCGTACGCTTGATCTCGCCGTCATGCACCAGTTGACAGCTTATGATGCCGCCTATCTCGAACTCACAATCCGCCGCCGGGCAGTGCTCGCAAGTTACGATACTGCCTTGCGTAAGACAGCGCCAAGCGAGGGACTCTCAGTCATACCCGCCTAACTGGCGATTCGCCCCTCAAGCCGCCGCCACTTCGACGCTCAGCTCTTCCGCCGCTTCGAGCAATTTCTTCTCCAGCGCTTTGAGCCGCTGCGGCGAATCGATCTTTTCGCCGAACAAATCGGTCACGTAAAAAGTGTCGATCGCACGCTCGCCATACGTCGCGATATGTGCGGATTGGACCATCAGCTTGGCCTCAAACAACGCACGCGCCAGCCGGCTGAGCAGCGCGGGCCGGTCGCGCGCGTTAACCTCGATCACGGTGAAACGGTTGGAGGCAGCATTGTCGAATTCAACCCCGGGGCTGACCGCGAAAGCATCGGCGCGCGGGCGGGCATGCGGGCGGGCGGTCAGCTGCGTGACCAGCTTGACCCGGTTGGCCAGGGCATCTTCGATCATCTTGCGGATCCGGGCGAGCTGATTGGCTTCGGAAAATGGCCGCCCCAGTGGATCCTGCACCAGGAAGTTATCGACCGCCATGCCGCCGCGCGAGGTGTGGATCCGCGCATCGATAATGTTGCCGCCAGCCAGATGGATGCCTCCAGCGATGCGGTAAAACAGCCCGGGATGATCGGCCGCGATCACCGTCACCAGCGTGGCCCCGCGCGCGGCATAATATTCGGTGTGCACATCAAGCGGGGCATCTTTGGTAGCTTCAAGCTGCGCCAGGTTCATCGCGATGATGTCTTCGGGCTCGGCAATCCAGTAAGCATCGTTGAACAACCGGGCGATCTTGGGCGGCAGCCCCTCGGTCTTCCCCATCCGCGCCGCCACCGCCGCCTGCTTGGCCGCCACGCGCTGAGTCCGGCCGTGCTGGACATGGCCGAGCCGCATCCGCTCTTCGGCGGCATCGTACAATTCGTTGATCAGCTGCCGCTTCCAGCCGTTCCAGACGCCTGGCCCCACCGCGCGGATATCGACGATGGTCAGCAGCGAAAGCAAGCGCAGCCGTTCCAGCGTCTGCACCTGCGCAACGAAATCGGTGATCGTCTTCCAGTCGGCCAGATCGCGCTTGAACGCGACCGCGCTCATCAGCAGGTGCGTGCGCACCAGCCACGCCACCAACTGGGTTTCCTCGGGGCTCATCCCCAGCCGCGGGCACAGCTTGAGCGCCACTTCGCCGCCCAGTTCGGAATGGTCCCCGCCGCGCCCCTTGGCAATATCGTGCAGTAGGATCGAAACATAGAGCGCGCGGCGGTTGGCGATTTTGTGGACGATGGCGGTGGCCAGCGGATGATCCTGCGTGAGCTCACCGCGTTCGATCCGCGCCATCAACCCGACCGCGCGGATGGTGTGCTCATCGACGGTATAGTGGTGGTACATGTCGAACTGCATCTGCGCGTTGACCCGCCCGAAATCGGGAATGAAGCGCCCGAAGACGCCCGCCTCGTTCAGCCAGCGCAGCACGGTTTCAGGATCGTGGCGGCTGGTCAGCAGCTCAAGGAACAGGGCATTGGCGCGCGGGTCGCTGCGCATGGCATCCACCAGCCGGGCATCGCGCAGCGCCAACCGCATTGCCTCGGGATGCACTTCGAGCTGGTTGGCATCGGCCAGCACGAACAGTTCGAGCAGCCTTACCGGATCCTGCGCAAACCAATCGTCCGACGGCACGTTGATCTTGCCGCCGAGCACGACAAAGCCCTTGAGCACGCGTTTGCGCGCGCGAAACCCGGCGAGCAGCCCACGCGGCTGCTTTTTGGCGAACTGTTCATCCAGCTGGGCGAGGAACAGCCCGGTCAAATGGCCAACGTGTTTGGCCTGCAAAAAGAAGTACTGCATAAACCGTTCGACCGCGCTTTTGCCGGGGCGATCGGCAAATTGCATCCGCGCCGCTATCTCACGCTGGACGTCGAAAGTCAGCCGGTCTTCGGCCCGCCCGGTGATCGTGTGGAGGTGACAGCGCACCGCCCAGAAGAAGTTCTCAGCCCGGCGAAACGCGCGGTACTCAGCCGGGGACAACAGCCCGGCCCCGACCAGTTCGGACACATCCTGCACGTGGTGGATATATTTGCCGATCCAGTACAGCGTATGCAGATCGCGCAGGCCGCCCTTGCCTTCTTTGACATTGGGTTCGACCACATAACGGCTGTCCCCCAGCCGCTTGTGCCGCTCGTTGCGCTCGGCCAGCTTTTCGGCAACATATTGCCGTTCGGTCCCCGCCACCACTTCGGCCCAGAACCGCGCGCTGGCTTGATCGAACAGCGCCTGATCGCCCCACACATAGCGCCCTTCGAGCAAGGCGGTGCGGATCGTCAGGTCGCTTTTGGCCATCCGCACGGTTTCATCGAGCGAGCGGCTTGATTGCCCGACCTTCAGCGCCAGATCCCACAGGTAATAGAGGATCGCCTCGATCACCTGTTCGCACCACGCGGTCTGCTTGCCTGGGGTGATAAAGCCGATATCGACATCCGAATGCGGCGCCATTTCGCCGCGGCCATAGCCGCCCACTGCGACGATCGCGAGCCGCTCGCCCGAGGTACGATTGTGCGAGGGATAAACATCGGTGATCACGTGATCGTGGATCACCCGCACTAACTGGTCGATCAGGAACGCCTGCGCCTCGGCGCAGTCATGCCCAGCCGAAGGATGATTGATCAGTCGCCGGGCAATTTCGGCGCGTCCGGCGGCCAGCGCCCCACGCAATAATTCGACCACTTGCGGCCGCGCCTTGACCGGACCCGACGCCGCCACGGCCTCGGCAATCGACCCGGCCAAGGCCCGGCGATCGATCACCGCGCGCTGTTCGGGGACCCGCGCTGCACTCATGCCTTGGCTGTCTGTTCGCTTTCCCACACGGTCAGGTAACGGGCCTTGAGTGTGCGCTTGTCAACCTTTTCGGTGCCTAGCCGGGGCAGAGTTTCGTGTTCCTGCCACAGCCGCACCGGCACTTTGAAGGGGGCCATCGTCTGCTTCAGATAATCGCGCAGTTCAGCCTCATTCAGCGTGCGCCCGTCCTTGAGCAGGAACACACCGGTGGGCAGTTCGCCGAACTTTTCATCGGGCATACCGAACACGCTGACCTCGGCCACATCAGGATGCGCATAGATCGCCTCCTCCACCTCAAGGCAGCTGATGTTCTCCCCGCCGCGAATGATGATGTCTTTCTTGCGGTCAACGATGAACAGGTAGCCGTCTGCATCAAGGTAACCCAGATCGCCCGAGCGGAAGAACCCGTCGGGCATGATCGCCGCCTTGGTGGCTTCGGTGTTGTTCCAATAGCCATTGAAATTGCAGATCGTGCGGATCGCGATCTCGCCGACCTGCCCGGCGCCGAGCAATTCGCCTGCGTCATCCAGAATCCCCATCTCGACCAATGGCTTCGATGCGGTGCCGGTCGAGCCGGGTTTGGCCAGATAATTCTCATTGAGGTTACCGCAGCCGACCGCGTTAGTTTCGGTCAGGCCGTAGCCCAGCAGCGGAAAGGCGTGCGGCAATGCTTCCTTGATCCGTTTGACGTGATCGACCGGGCGCGGCGCGCCGCCTGCGGCAAAGGCGGTGCAGCTCGACAAGTCATACTTGGCGCGGTCGGGATGCGTCGCAATCTCGAAACTCATCAGCGGCACGCCAACAAAATAGGTGACTTTCTCCGCCTCGATCAGCCGCATCGCTTCTTCGGCGTTCCACTTGGGCATCATCACCAGCTTACGCCCGATCGCAAAGCTTTGCAGGAACAGCGGCACTTCGCCGGTCACATGGAACAACGGGACGCTGACCAGCGTGCACGGCTGCATGGTCGGCGCATCGCCCTGTTCGGTCAGGTGCGTCAGCATCATCAGCGTCTGCGCGACATAATTGAACACCGCCTGCACCACCGCGCGGTGATCGGACCAGGCACCTTTGGATTGCCCGGTCGAGCCCGAGGTATAGAGGATGGTCGCAATGTCATCGCCGGTCAGCCCGGGCAGCGGGGTGGCACTATCGCCGCCATGCGCCAGCACCGCGCTCAGCCCATCGCGCCAATCCCGGTCATGCTCAAACACCACCACCCGCGTGGCCAGCCCCAGATCGGCAATCCGGGCGGCGCGCTGGGGATCGGCCAAGACCAGCTTGCACCCGGTCAGCTCGATCCCGGCGGCCATTTCCTCGCCGCTCCACCAGCCGTTGAGCAGGCAGGCGCAGCCGCCCGCCATCAGCACGCCCATGTAAGCGACCACCCAATTGGTCGAATTGCGCGCGGCGATCCCGACCCGGTCACCCGGCTTTACCCCCTGCCCGGCGATCAGCGCCCCAGCCACTTCGCGCGCGGCGGCGTGGACCTGGGCAAAGGTCGTCCGCTGATCGCCATCGACCAGAAATTCGGTATCGCCGTGCTGCGCACAGAGCTGATCAAAATAGGCGGTCAGCGTTTCGGGCGCGTTCTTGAGCACCGGCAAAGCCCGGCCGAACCGCTCGATTGTGCTGGTTTCGAGCAGTTCGCCCGGCGCGGTGATCCGGCTTATGACATTTTGAAGGGACTTATCGAGTGCGGTGGCCATGCGGCATCCTTTTTTCAAGTCCGGGCTCGCCCCTTTCGCGCCCCGATTCCTGTTCCCAAATTGCTTTGCCGGGTTTGTTTCCCAGCTTGCTCTGTGCCAAAAGGCGCGCATTCGCTGCTCGCATCTGGCAGCTGCACGCTTAAGGGGTTCGCGTCTTGCTGTCACTATCGCTGGCTCAACTGGCTGCTGCCGCCACCTCTGCGCCGCTGCAATGGACCGATCTGGGGCTGAAAACCTATCTGTTCCACCTTGATACCAGTTGGGGTGACTTTCAGCTGCGCTGGTACAGTCTGGCTTATCTCGCCGGGATTGTGTTCGCTTATTGGCACGTCTCCAAAACGCTCAAAGCCCCCGGCGCGCCGATGGCGCAGCGCCATGTCGATGACCTGTTCTTCTATTGCACGCTGGGCGTAATTCTGGGCGGGCGGCTGGGGTATGCGACCTTTTATACCGGGGGCAGCACCGGCTTGCCCAGCTTGTGGACCCAACCCAGCGAACTGATCAAGCTGTGGAACGGCGGGATGAGCTTTCATGGCGGGCTGGTCGGGGTGCTGGTCGCGATCGCCTGGATCAGCTGGCGCAA
>JANMBA010000354.1:0-3218 GCA_031360105.1 Novosphingobium sp. | reverse complement strand
ATTTCGGGTGCATCGAGCGGCAACGGCAAGGCTTCACCCTGATCGAGCACCCATTTGTAGCTGAGGTTCTTCTGGCGCTGCCACACGGTGGTAAAATAGCCGCTGCTGCCATCGGGTGCTTGCCAAGCGCCGCGCGTCACTGCGAGCGATCCATCGCAGCTCGACCAGACCTGATGCGGCTGCCATTTGACCGCCGCCGCCGGATCGGCTTTGCCATTCAAGTAGCCTTGCGCATAGGCCATCTGCGGCACGAACATCACCGCATCCTTGGTCGCGGTGGCGCGAAATGCGGTCCATTGCCCCTTGGCCTGCGCCAGCTGGGCAAAGCCTACTTCGGCGGCAATCACCGCGCTGGGGTTGGCATTGCCATTGCCGTCATGGTTATCGCGGCGGTCACGGCCCAGCGCCGGGGTGCACAGCAAGGCCAGACCGGCGAGCGCGAGAATCGGTGTTTTCATGGCTGCCACATTAGGCCGCCAAGCCGGGCCGCGCCAGCACCGGTTTATAAAGCCGCCGGAGCCAGCGCCACCCCGGCATTGCGGTGCGCGGCGACCAGCGTGTTGCGCAGCAGGACCGCGATGGTCATTGGCCCGACCCCGCCCGGTACGGGGGTGATCGCGCCCGCCACTTCCAGCGCATCAGCAAAATCGACGTCGCCCACCAGCCGCCCTTTGGCCGCGCCGCCAGCTGGCGGCAGCCGGTTGATGCCGACATCGATCACCGCCGCGCCGGGTTTCAGCCACGATCCTTTGACCATTTCGGGACGGCCCACGGCGGCGACTACGATATCTGCGCGGCGCACCACGCCGGGCAAATCGCGCGTGCGGCTGTGCGCGATGGTCACGGTGCAGCTTTCAGCGAGCAGCAGTTGCGCCATCGGTTTGCCAACCAGGATCGAGCGCCCGATCACGACCGCATCAAGCCCCGCCAGATCGCCGAGCCGGTCCTTAAGCAACATCAGCGAGCCAAGCGGCGTGCACGGGACCAGTCCCGGCAAGCCGAGCGCCAGCCGCCCGGTGCTGATCGGGGTCAGCCCATCAACATCCTTCGCCGGGTTGATCGCCGCGACCACCAGCTGTTCATCGAGCTGCTTTGGCAGCGGCAGCTGGACCAGAATGCCGTCAACCAGAGGATCAGCGTTAAGCTGGCCGACCAGCGCCAGCAGCGCCGCCTGCGTGGTATCAGCGGGCAAACGATGCTCGAAGCTCGCCATGCCGCATTCCAGCGTAGCCTTGCCTTTGGCGGCGACATAGACCCGGCTGGCCGGATCGTCCCCGACCAGCACCACCGCCAGCCCGGCTTTGCGGCCTGTGCTGCTTGCAAAACTCGCGGCAAATCCTGCTACCTTAGTCCGCAGGGTTGCGGCGAACGCCTTGCCGTCGATTACAGCTGCGGTCATTGAATGCTCGCCATCGCCACAGCGGAGATCAACCTGACCAGAACCTGGGCCAGAATCAGCAGCACCATTGGCGAAAAATCAATCCCGCTCATCACCGGCAGCAGCCGCCGGATTGGCCGGTACAACGGCTCGAGCAAAGCGCCCAGTGCCCGCGACAGGCCGCCGACGAAATCGTTGTGGGTGTTGACCACGTTGAAGCTGATCAACAGGCTCAGCACGAATTGCGCGATCACCAGATAGGTCAGGATCTGGATCAGATAGATAACGATACCCAGCAGGTTGTAGATCAGCACAGGCGTGTCCTTTCGCGATGATGCCGGGCGCATAGCGCAGCAGGTCCGGTGGCGGCAACCGGCAGTGGGTGATTATCAGTCTAGGGCTTGATCGTCAGACTTTCGATGTGCCAGCGCAATTGCTCGGCGCTCGCTCCGTCAACATCGTTAACCCGGCGCAGCACGATCTCACCCGGCACCTGACGTTGGCCATCGATCAGCACGATCGGGGCGGTGTAGTACAGCGATCCAGCGCCGCCTTCGGTGGTGCCGGGATGCAATTCGAACTCGGGATTGGCAAGCTTGCCCCACTTGGCAGCGAACTGCGCCGGCGTCAGCCCGGAGCGCGCGCCGTGATCGCCCCAGTACAGGTACGCGCTGCCCCACTGCTTGAGGGTCATGGTTTTGGCCCAGGCGATCACGACCTTGGCTGGATCGCGCGATTCCGAAGGCCGTTCGAGCGGCGCGATCGGCGGCACGGCTGGAGGCGCTGCCGGGGAGCTGGTCGGGCTCGTGGACGGCATGGCCTGCGCGCTTGCGGCGGCGGCTTGCGCTGCGCTCGACGCCAGAGCGCTGGCACCGGGTTGTTCCGGCGCTGGCTTTGCGCAAGCGGCCACTGCGGCTATCACGAGCATGATCGCGGCGCGGTTCATGCCCGGATCAGCGTGCCCGCACCGCGTTCGGTGAAGATTTCGAGCAGCATCGCATGCGGCACCCGGCCATCGAGCACCACAGCGGCTTCGCACCCGGCCTCTACCGCGTGGATGCAGGTTTCCAGTTTGGGGATCATGCCGCCGGTGATGGCGCCTTGGGCTTGGAGCCGGGCGATGTCGCCGGGCTGGAGATCGGGCAACAGATTGCCGTCCAGATCGAGCACTCCGGCCACGTCGGTCAGCAAAAACAGCCGCGAGGCACCCAGCGCCGCCGCAATCGCGCCCGCCATGGTATCGGCATTGATATTGTAAGTCGCGCCGTCCGCGCCCGGCGCAATCGGGGCGATCACCGGGATCATCCCGGCGGCGCTGGCGGTTTCGATGATGCTGGTATCGACCGTGGTGGGCTCGCCCACAAAGCCCAGATCGAGCACCCGTTCGATATTGCTGTCGGGATCTTTGGTGGTGCGCTGAACCTTGGTGGCGATCACCAGCCCGCCATCCTTGCCCGAGATCCCCAGCGCCTTGCCGCCCGCCCCGGCAATCCACCCGACCAGTTCCTTGTTGATCCCGCCCGACAAAACCATTTCGGCAATCTCGGCGGTGGCTTTGTCGGTGACGCGCAGCCCATCGATAAAGGTGCTTTCGACCCCCAGTTTCTTCAGCATCGCACCAATCTGCGGACCGCCACCGTGCACCACCACCGGGTTAATCCCGACCGCTTTCAGCAGCACCACATCCTCAGCAAAATCGCGCGCCAGTTCAGGATCGCCCATCGCGTGGCCGCCGTATTTTACCACGAAGGTCTTGCCGGCATAGCGCTGGAGATAAGGCAGCGCCTCGACCAGCGTTTCGGCCTTGGCGAGCATTGCTTGATGGTGCGGATCGGACATG
>JANMBA010000344.1:0-1783 GCA_031360105.1 Novosphingobium sp. | reverse complement strand
GGGTTCACGAGCAATACCGGGTGAGCGAAGCCTCGGATTAAGCTTAAGCGCCGCAGCCAAAATGCAGCCCGATTTTCAACCGCAATGCTGCCGGAATGGGGGCAACTGGGTTAACCGATTCGCCGCCTGCGGGCGGGGCAGTAGATTGTGTTGCGCGTCATACAATTGAAAGACATTGTCTGCCAATCTGAGTGCGCCAGGCCGTCTGCAACCAGCCGCGCAAACGCGCTTTGGCCTGCCTCTGAGAAGGGAGCCGCGTGATGGCCGAAGTTGAGGCGTTCCAGGACCAGCAGGCGCTTGAGCCGCCGCAGATTGACGCCGATCCGGCCGCTTGGACAACCAGCGCACTGCCATTGGGCAATATTGCGCTGGCCGCGGCGGGATCGCTGGCGCTGGCGGCTTGCGGCGATGGCGGCAGCTCCGCGCCGCCGCCGCCACCGCCCCCGGTGGTTACGGTCAAGGTCACCGCAGTGCAGGCCTCACGGTTCCTTTCGCAAGGTGCGATTGGTCATTCGAAGGCGGACCTGCTGAACCTGGCTGATAGCGGGTATGAGGCTTGGCTCACCACGCAATTTGCGGTCGCGCGGCCGCAGAAATTCTGGGATTTTCTAATAGCGAATGGCTATGATGCGGCCGCCAACATCAACGGCACCGCCGGGTTTGATGCGATGGTCTGGGCGCAGCTGATGGGCAGCGGCGATGTGCTGCGGCAGCGGATCGGGCTGGCGCTGCTCGACCAATTGGTGGTCAATGTTGATGGCTTTGGCAGCAGCTGGCGGGCGTTCGCGCTGGCCGCTTATCTTGACGTGCTGTGGGACAATGCGTTCGGCAATTTCCGCGATCTGCTCGAAGGCATTTCGACCAACGCCGCGATGGGCCTTTATCTGACCTTCTTGGGCAATACGAAAGCCAACCCGGCGACCGGATCAATCCCTGACGAAAACTACGCGCGCGAGTTGATGCAGCTGTTCACGATTGGCCTGACCATGCTCAATATGGACGGCACACAGGTGTTGTCGGGCGGCAACCCAGTGCCGTCGTACACGCAGGCCGATGTCTCGCAGGCGGCGCGGGTGTGGACCGGTTACACCCACGCCAACGCCGATAACACCACGCCCGGGCGGTTCCGCTTGCCAATGGCCATTACCGCCTCGCGCAGCGAGACCGGCGGGGCGAGCTTTCTGGGCATCACCATTCCGGCCGGAAGCGACGGGGCGACCGCACGGCGGCTCGCGCTCGATGGGCTGTTCAATCACCAGAATGTGCCGCCGTTTATCAGCAAGCAGCTGATCCAGCATCTGGTCACCAGCAATCCCAGCCCGGCTTACGTGGGCCGGGTCGCGGCGGTGTTCGCCAACAACGGCAGCGGGGTGCGCGGTGATCTGAAGGCGGTGGTCCGCGCTATTTTGCTCGATAGCGAAGCGCGCGATGATACCCAGGCCAGCAGCACCACCTTTGGCAAATTGCGCGAGCCGGTAGTACGGCTGGTGCAATGGGCCAAGGCCTTCCAGGTCTCATCAGCCAGCCAGCTGTGGGCGTTCGGCAACACGTCGTCGAGCGCGACGCGGCTGGGCGAAAGCCCAGGCCGTGCGCCCAGCGTGTTCAACTGGTTCCGCCCCGGCTATGTGCCGCCGGGCAGTGCGTTTGCGGCCAGCGGAACGGTCGCGCCTGAATTCCAGATCACTAACGAGCCGACGATCATCGCTTATGTCAATTATCTGCAGACGGTCATCGTCAACGGGGCCGGCGATGCCAAGGGCGACTATTCCGCGCTGACCACGAT
>JANMBA010000340.1:0-2238 GCA_031360105.1 Novosphingobium sp. | reverse complement strand
AGGCCGGAAGGCTGCTCGGGATCACCGTCCACGATCATGTGATCATCGGCAAGGAAGGCCATGTCAGCCTGAAGGCCAAGGGGCTGATCTGATGTGCGTCGCCGCGCTGGCCTGGATGGCGCATCCGCGCTGGCGGCTGATAGCAATCGGCAACCGCGATGAATTTCATGACCGTTTGGCCGCACCGTTGGCACGCTGGGAAAACGGCGTGCTGGCCGGGCGGGATTTGCAAGCGGGCGGCACCTGGCTGGGGGTTCACGCCGCTGGACGCTTCGCGCTGGTTACCAACCGCCGAACCGAGACTGGTCCGCAGCTTGGCAAGGCGTCACGCGGCGCGCTGGTGACCGATTGGCTGCTTGACCAGCCGCTTGGCAATCTCGCCGCAATGAACCCGTTTAACGTGTTCGCCGTGGCTGATGGCCGGGCCGAATTGTTGACCAATCACCCCGCCGCGCTGCGCCGCGCGCTCGTCCCCGGCATCCATGGCCTGTCGAACGGCGCACCCGGCGACCGCTGGTTCAAGACCGCTCAGCTTGAAACCGCGCTGGCAACATGGCTGGAACGCGGCGGTGAACCAGCCGATTTGCTCGAATCGCTAAGCAATGAAACCTGCGATCCGGCTGATCCGGACAATTCCTTTTCCGCCCCGTTCATCCGCAACGAACGCTATGGCACGCGGTGCTCAAGTGTGGTGGCAATCGATCAGGCGGGCGCGGGGGTGATTATCGAGCGAAGGTTCGATCGGTCCAGTCAGGCGACCGGCGAAACCACGCTCGCCTTTTGCTGGCCCGCTTAGCCATAACGCGCCGCCAGCACGTGCGGGCGCTCGTTCGCGACCTTGACCACCAGCTCACCAAACAACCCGTTGACCCAGGCGAACCATTTGCGCGTGAACCGCGCCGGATCGTCCTGATCGAACGCCTCGTGCATGAACCCGGTCCCGGCATGGGTGGCGCGCAAGGTCTTGAGCGCGCCCGCGATCACCACATCGTCGTCGCTCGACATGGCGAGGACGATGATCGACATCGGCCAGACCTGCCGCTCACCGATATGCGGCCCGCCGACGCCGGCTGCCGCCTTGCCGCTGAAGAACCACGGATTGGCCTCGCTCCACACCGCCGCAGCAGTGGTCTGCCACAGCGGATTATCCGCCCGGACGCAGCGCAAATAAGCAAGGCCAAGCAACGACGGCACGTTGGCATCATCCATAAACAGGTGATTGCCGTAACCATCGGTTTCATAGGCAAACACCTGGCGTCCATCGGGCAGCAGCATCGTGCCGTGCTGATAGACCGCCGTCTCAACCTCGTCAGCCAGCGCGCGCGCCTCGGCGGCCAGCTCAGCATCGTGCAGCACCGCCTCGGCCAGTGCCGCCAGTTCGCGCAAAGTCGCCACCGCAAACAGGTTGCCGGGGATGTTGCAGGGGAAGGTGCAGGCATCGTCCGAGGGGCGGAAGGCCGAATGAATCAGCCCGGTTTTCCTGGTCGGCACCCCGATCCCGGCCAGGGTGGTTTCGGTCGGCTGGTCGCTGCGGCGCTGGAACCGGTAGGGCCCCGGACCGGTGCGGCGCTGCTGCACCTTGAAGGTGGCGATGATGGTCTTGGCCGCCGCCGCCCAAGTAGCGTCAAACGGCTGGGTATCACCGCTGGCTTGCCAGTAATCATAAGCCAGCCGCAACACATAGCACAGCGAATCAACCTCCCACTTACGCTCGGCCACCCCGGCTTTCATCTCGGTCTGATCGATCTTTGACCAATCGAGGCTGCTCATCGCGGCGGGATCGCGCATGAAGGCATTAGCGTAAGGATCGATCAGCACACAGCGCGCGTGGCGGCGGATCAGCCCGCGATAAAGCTGCGTCAGCTGCGCATCACCGCGCGCGAGATGCAAGTACGGCCGCAGCTGCGCCGCCGAATCGCGCAGCCACAGCGCATCGATATCGCCGGTGATCACGAACGCATCGGGCTGCCCATCCAGCTGCCCCAGCGTGACGGTGGTATCAAGCGTATTGGGGAAGCAATTGCCGAACAGCCACGCCAGCTCCGGATCGGCAATCAGCGCGCTGACCCGCGCCAGCTCGCGCTCGATCGCCGGGCTGGCGAATTTGCGCAATGCGAGCACCGGGCGATTGGATTGAAGCATGCGGGTCTCCTGCGCGCGCAGCGCCTGCGGCATCAGCACCAGCGCTGCCGAGCCAGCAAGAAACGAACGGCGACTGGGACACGCGGGCTGCACTGC
>JANMBA010000279.1:0-6475 GCA_031360105.1 Novosphingobium sp. | reverse complement strand
GGGCGCTCGGGAATTGCCCGGACGGTCCGGCTAGGCTAGTGCGCGGCACCGCAGTTCCAGCACAAGACCGGACCCATGGCCGGCCATTCCAAATACAAGAACATCATGCACCGCAAGGGGGCGCAGGATAAGAAGCGATCGGCGAGCTTTTCCAAGCTCAGCCGTGAAATCACCGTCGCGGCCAAGATGGGCATGCCCGATCCGGACTTTAACCCGCGCCTCAGGGCCGCAGTCAATGCGGCCAAGGCGCAGTCGGTGCCCAAGGACAATATCCAGCGCGCGATCGACAAGGCGAGCAAGGGCGACGCCGAGAACTACGAGGAAGTGCGCTACGAAGGCTATGGCCCGGGGGGCGTCGCGCTGATCGTCGAGGCCTTGACCGACAACCGCAACCGCACCGCCACCAATGTCCGCATCGCCTTCTCCAAGAATGGGGGAAATCTGGGTGCGTCGGGCGCGGTCAGCCACGGGTTTGAGCGGCTCGGGCTGATCGAATATCCGGCCAGCGCAGGCGATGAGGATACTGTGCTCGAAGCCGCGATCGAGGCGGGGGCCGACGATATCGAAAGCGATGCCGAAGGCCACGCGATCTGGACCAGCATCGACGTGCTCCACCCGGTCAGCCGCGAGCTGGAAAAGGCGCTGGGCGAGGCTGAAGCGGTCAAACTGGCGTGGAAGCCGGGCCTCAAGGTCGAGCTGAACGCGAGCGACGCCGCCACCCTGCTCAAGCTGATCGACATTCTGGATGAAGACGACGACGTCCAGACCGTCTGGGGCAATTACGAGATTTCCGACGAAGTGATGGAGCAGCTCGGCTGATCATCATCGGTCTTGATCCCTCGCTCTCGTGCACCGGCTGGGGGATAATCGCCAAGTCGGGCAACCGGCTGAGCCACATCGCCAACGGCCAGATCAAAACTGATCCCAAGGCTCCGCTGCCGCAGCGGCTGGTGGTGCTCGACCGCGCGCTGGCCGCAGTGGTGGCGCAATACCGGCCCGAGACCGGCGCGGTCGAGGAAGTGTTCGTCAACGCCAATCCGCAGTCCACGCTCAAACTGGGGCAAGCGCGCGGGGTGTGCCTGCTGGCGCTGGCCCGGGCCGGAATGCCGGTGGCCGAATATGCCGCCCGACTGGTCAAGAAGGCGATCGTCGGGACTGGCGGCGCAGACAAGGCGCAGGTTCAGGCAATGCTGCAAGTGCTGCTGCCGGGGGTCCAGTTAGCTGGGGCCGATGCCGCCGATGCGCTGGCGGTGGCGATTGCCCACGCACACCTGGCTGGAACGCTCAGCCGCTTGGTCCGTTAAAGTTCCAGCAAGCCGCTGTTCATTCTGGGCGCGCTAGTGCCGGTGCATAACCTTTGGAGGCCCATGTCCATGCCCCGTTTCAAAATCCTGTCGCTCGCCGCCGTCGCCAGCCTGGCCCTGTCGGGCTGTATGGCCAGCCGTTACCAGATTTCCGACGCGCTGATGCGCTATGGGCTTGACCAAAATCAGGCGGGCTGTGCCGCGGAATTTCTGCGCGGTCACCTTAGCACCCGGCAGGTTGACCGCTTGTCAGACGCCGCGCGTTATTACCGCAACGATAACCAGCTGACCTTTGGCGATCTGATCCGCGTGGCGGCATCGGTGCGCGATCCGCAAACCGCGCTCGAAGTCGGCGGGGCTGCGCTGGCCTGCAAGCTGGGCGCTAATATGCGGATCCCCGGCTTTTAACGGCGGCGCACTTAGCGGCGGGCGCACTTACAGATCGTAGTGCAGCAGCAAGGTCTGGTAATCGTAAGGTTGTCCCGCCGCTTTGTCGCAACGCCCGGACCGGATGAACAGGCAGGCCTTGAGCGCGCCTTTGCTGCGGCATTCGATCACCCGATAGGCCTGGGCGCCGCTTAGTGGCCGGTCCGCCAGCACAGCATTGGCGGCGCTGGCAAGCGCGGGCGGCAAGGCTTGCTGGCCTTCAAGCACCGCATTGGGCGCGACGTACAGCGGAATATCGCGCCCCAGAAACGCTGTAACCGTGTGATTGCGCCATTGCTCGGGCACTGCCACACCGCACACTTCGGGATGGCCCGCGACACTGTGCAACACCTGCGGGATTACTCCGCCGCCCTTGAAGGTGCGGGCACCGCCGCTGAATTGCTCGCCCAGCGCCGAGGCGGTCAGCCAGCCCAGACACAGCAGCAACAGCGCGGATAATCCTGCCTGCTGGCCGCCAGCCTGATCCGGTCTGCGCCGTGCTTTCAGCCAATCGGCCAGATTGACCGAGGCAATCGCGGCGAGCACCAGAATCAGAAAGGTCGACAGCCAGATGAACCGGTATTCCTTGTGCCCGATCAGGCTGTGGAACACGATGTTGACCACCACTGCGGCCAAGACCGGGCGGTATCGCGGCCCGCTGAGCACGGCTGCGGCCATGATCGCGGGACCCAGCGGACCGTATTGCAGCAGCAACAGCCGCACATAATCGAGCGGCCCGGTCACCCCGAACCGCGCCGCGCGCCCGGATTCGATATTCATCGTGAAATTGTTGATGATCCACAAAAACGGCATGCGCCCGTCGACCAGATCGCTGACCATGCCCAGCAGCAGTGCGGCGCCCGCGCCCACGCCCAGGTGCAGCCAGACCCGCCAGTTGAGCCGCACGCTGACCAGCACCAGCACCGCCACGAACGGCGCATACTGCAGGCGCACCAGTACCCCCAGCACCAGCAGAAATCCTGCGAGCCACAGCCGCCGCCGCGATTCCCCGGCAGTCAGCAGCAGCGCGGTTCCGCAGGTGATGATCGCGGTGGCGGCGCTTTCGGACAGCAGCAGCACATTAAACAGCACCGCATCGTACCAGATCGCCGCGACAAACAGCGCCAGCAGGGCATGCCGCTGCGATTGTGCGCTACCGATCCGCCACGCGCCCCACAGCCCGGCCGAGCACAGCAGCAAAAAAGTTGCCCGGGCGAAATGGATCCCCAGCAAGCCGCTCGGATCGAATACCCGCCCCAGCGCCATCGGCCCCGCCAGCAGTTGCGGCACCAGCGCGTTGCGAATCCCGTACCGCGCCTCCCATGGGATCAGGCCATAGCCGTCCGCCAGCCGGTGGCCCTGTTCCAGGTACTGGGTGAATTCGTCGGCGTGGTGAATATCCCAGACGGTGTAGGCCAGCAGCCGCAGCGCGGCGGCGATCAGCAGGGTTATCCCCGCCACCAGCAGCATCCGCCTGTTCTCGCTCGCGTCCATTCGCACCCCCAGAGCCTGCGGCGGCCATAGCGGCATAGCCAGCGGACTGTCACGCCGGGTAATTGCCACTTTCACCGGCTATGCCGCTGTGCCATAGAACAAACCATGATCGCCAAGCTGACCGGCACGTTCGATGATTTCGGCCCCGACTGGGCGGTGATCGACGTGGGCGGGGTCGGCTATCTGGTCCATTGCAGCGCGAAGACGCTCGACGCGCTGGGCGCGCGCGGAGCTGCGGTAACGGTCCACACCGAACTGCAGGTTTCCGAAAACGACCTGCGCCTGATCGGCTTCGCCAGCGGCGAGGAACGCGCGTGGTTCCGCCTGCTGACCGGCGTGCAGGGGGTGGGCAGCAAGATGGCGCTGGCGGTGCTCTCGGCACTGTCGGTGGATGAACTGGCGCGCGCCTGCGCGGCAGGGGACGCGGCGATGGTGGCGCGGGCGCAAGGGGTCGGGCCGAAGCTGGCGGCGCGGATTGTCAATGAATTGAAGGACAAAGCCGGCGGGATCGTTGGAGTGGGGGCCAGCGGTTTGACAACGGCCCAAGCGGGCTCAACCAGCGCCGACGCCGTCTCAGCGCTGCAGAACCTCGGCTTCAAACCGCAAGTCGCGACCATGGCCGTGGCGCGTGCGATCGAGGAACTGGGCGAGGGCGCGGGGCTGAATGAGCTGGTGCGGGTAGCGCTGAAGCGGGCGGCGGGTTAGAATGGTGTTCGAAGGGAAATTCCCATGCAGGTAACCGCAGTCCTTAATCCGGCCGAAGAAGGCGGGTTCGTCGCACTCAACCCCGAGACCGGGACCGTCAGCCAGGGCGATACCATCGAAGAAGCAATCGCCAATCTGCGCGAGGCGGTGGAGCTGTATCTCGAAGAGTTTCCCATGACATTCCACGGGGCTGCCGTGATCACGAGTTTCGACGTGGCGGTACATGCCTAAGCTGCCCGTCCTGTCGGGCGTAGATGTGATCAAGGCACTGGAACGGCTCGGCTTCGGGCAAGTGCGTCAGCGAGGCAGCCATGTCGTGATGCGCCGGGGCAGCGCCGGCACGGTGGTTCCGCTGCACCGTGAGGTGAGGACTGGGACGCTCGCCGGGATTTTGCGGCAAGCTGGCGTGACGCAGGACGAGTTTATGGGGGCGGTGAAGTGAGCGAAATTCTTGCGGCACTCATCGGCGCAATTCTGGCAGGTCTGTTTCAGACTATTATCGGTATCGTTGATCGGCAACGAGAGGCCGAGTCTGTCCTTACCGCAATTGCGAGCGAAGTGGATTCGCTATGTCGCCTCATTCGTCACCAACAGTATTTAGAAGCTGTAGGAAAAATTGCGGACGATGTTGCAAAAGGGATGTGGAACGGCACGAGCTACGTCATCGATATCCGGGAAAACTATTTCACAGCGTATGAAGGTTTGATCGGAAAAATCGGACTGTTGCGAGCCGCCGATGTTTCAAAGATCGTCAATTTTTACGCCTACTGCAAATCTGCGATTGACTCGACAAGGCCGGATGGTCCGCACGCGGGTGCGGCAAGAACCGACGAGGCGGCCGCAAACATGGTGTCGGTATTTCATTTGTTGTCGGCAATTCTGACACTCGGCGACGAAATTGTGCAAATGCCCAAGCGTTCCATTGTGCAGCAATGACAGTGCACCAGCGGGAGCAGCGAACTAACCTACCCGCCCCACGCATCCCGATAAACCCGCAGGAAGTTCCCCCCGAACAGCTTCTCCAGCCGCGTCTGGCTCCAGCCGCGTTTGGCGAGGTCGCCCGCTAGCCGCCGGTAGCGGTCGATCGAATTGTAATCGGCCACCATCGTATAGACCCCGACCGCTTCGCCCGGCGCGGCAATCCCGCGCTTGATCCGCTCCACCGTCCAGTCGTCCATCCGCTTCTTCGATTTTTCGTCGAGCACGATCGGCAGAACGCCGTTGTCGGTGCCAATCCCGACATGATCTTCGCCCGCCACATTGGCGACGTGTTCGAGATGCGCGATCAGCTGCGCGCCGCTGGGTTTCATATCGGCTGACAGGAACGGCATGAAATAGACCCCGACCACGCCGCCCTTGTCCGCCACCGCGCGGATCGTTGCGTCGGCGGTGTTGCGCGGGTGATCGGTCAGCGCGCGCGCGCCGGTGTGGCTGATCACCAGCGGGCGTTTGGCGGCGGCGGTGGCCTTGGCCATGGTGCGCGCGCCGCCGTGGCTGAGATCGAGCAGCAGCTGCTCTGCCTCGATCCGCTCGATCGTCGCGCGCCCCAGCTTGGTCAGCCCACCATCGCGCGGCTCAAGCGCGCCATCGCCAGACAAATTGCCGTTGTTGTAAGTCAGCTGCAGGGTCATCACCCCGTCCTTCTTGAGCTGCGCCACGCGGTCGAGGTCGCCGCCAATCATGCAGGTATCCTGCGTGCCGAGCACTATGCCAAAGCGCTTCTCGCGCTTGGCTTTCAAAATGTCCGCCGCGCTGCGCACCACCAGGAATCGATCGGGATTGGCGGCAAAAATTTGGCCGCTGCTTGCAATCGCCTTCTGGTATTCACCCCAGGGATCGCTGACGTTGCCGACCGGCATGACCGTGTCGCGCAGTACGGTGACCCCGGTTTGGTTCATTTCGGCGAAAGCCTGGTCAGTGAAGCGCGAGACGTCCTCGGCCCCATACGGATCACCCAAGCCGCCCAACGCATCGATTACAATGGCACTGTCGAACCAACTCGCCTTGGCGCTGGCCGCAGGTTTGGCCAAAGCCGGAGCGGCGGCCACAGCTGCCAGCGATCCGGCAATCATCGAACGGCGCGTCCACATCGCGGTAACCTCTCTCAAAGGAAATGCTAGCCTAGCGGCAGGGCCATGCTAAATCAAAATGGATGGCCAGCAATCCCAATCCGCTTATGTCCGCAACGCCCCAACCGGACGACCAAGACGCCGCCCTGCGGCCCAAGACGCTGGCCGAATTCGTCGGGCAGGCGGCGGCCAAGGACAATCTTTCGGTCTTTATCCAGTCCGCCAAATCTCGCGGGGAGGCGATGGATCATGTGCTGTTCTATGGTCCGCCGGGGCTGGGCAAGACCACGCTGGCGCAGATTGTCGCGCGCGAACTGGGGGTGGGGTTCCGCGCTACGTCCGGCCCGGTGATCGCCAAGACTGGTGATCTGGCGGCGCTGCTGACCAATCTTGAACCGGGCGATGTGCTGTTCATCGACGAGATTCACCGGCTCAATCCGATCGTCGAGGAGGTGCTGTACCCGGCGATGGAGGACC
>JANMBA010000263.1:0-3437 GCA_031360105.1 Novosphingobium sp. | reverse complement strand
GGCGCCAAGCTGATCTTGCCTTCGCTGGTCACTCTGGCCGCGCCGCTGGCCGTGGTCAGCTGGCTGCTGCGCGGCCGCAAAGTGGTCGCCCCGGCAAAGCTGCCAGGCAGCGCCAGCCATTCGACGCCGTTTGAACGCAATCTGATTTTCGGGCTCGGGATCGGGGTGTTGCTGGCGGTGCCGGCGTTCAAGGCGATCACTCATTTGCCGCCGTGGCTGGGGATCCTGTTCGGGCTGGGGCTGCTGTGGGCGGTGACCGATTACATTCACCGCGACCGCGAAGTCGAACTGCGCCGCGAGATGGTGATTGCCCACGCCCTGACCAGGATCGACCTTGGTGCGATCATCTTCTTCGCCGGAATCCTGCTGGCGGTCGGCGTGCTGGAACATGCCGGAATTTTGAGCGCGCTGGCCGCTTGGCTGGGCGAAACCATCGGCCGGCTCGATATCATCGTGCTGCTGTTCGGCTTGCTCTCGGCGGTGGTCGACAATGTCCCGATGGTCGCCGCTGCGATTGGTATGTATCCGCTTGCACAGTACCTGCCCGACAGTTTCCTGTGGGAGTTCATGGCCTATTGCGCCGGGACCGGCGGCTCGATCCTGATCATCGGCTCGGCCGCCGGGGTGGCCGCGATGAGTATCGAGAAGATCGAATTCTTTTGGTACTTGCGCAAGTTCAGCTTGCTGGCGCTGCTCGGCTATCTGGCCGGGGCGGCGGTCTATATCGCTCAGACAGCAGTGCTCGGTGGGTGATTCGGGTGCATCCGCGTTTCGAGAGTTTTTGGCTCAATTTTCGGGTTACTGCACTCCGGATAGCGACAATTAAATCAAGTATAACTGCGGCGTTCTATTGCCGCAGTGAGATTTCCATCGAACGCGTTGCGCTGGCTTTGCTTTGCCGATAGTCTGCTTGTTCTTGGACGGGGAACAGGGGCAAAAGCACCAGCATGGTGGAGACAGTAACCGGCGTATGGACCGCACTTGATTGGCTGCTGCTGGTCGAGCGTGAACTGCTGGCGTTTGCAGCCTTCTGGTTCTGCATCGGCCTGCTGGATGAACTGGCGATCGATTTCGCCTGGCTGTGGCTGAAACTGACCGGGCGGGCGCGCACGAGCACGTTGCCGGTTGGCTACGGGGCCGAGCCGCTGTCGGGCGCAGCGGCGATTTTGATCCCGGCGTTCCGCGAAAATCAGGTGATCGGCGCGACGATTGCGCACATGCTGGCCGCGTGGCCGCAGCGCGAACTGATGGTGTACGTCGGCTGCTATCGCAACGATGCTGCCACGCTGGCTGCCGCGATGGTGGCGGCCAGCGGCGAGCCCAGGGTGCGGCTGGTCACGCTGGCAGCGGCTGGACCAACCACCAAGGCCGACTGTCTCAACCGGCTCTATCGCGCGATGGCCGCCGATGAGGATCGGCAGGACCGGCGGTTTGCCACGATCCTGTTGCACGACGCGGAAGACATGGTGCATCCTTGCGCCTTGCAGGCAATCGATGCGGCCTTGATGCTGCGTGATTTTGTCCAATTGCCGGTCCGGCCAGAACCGCAGCAACAATCGCGCTGGATCGCCGGGCACTACTCCGACGAATTTGCGGAAAGCCACGCCAAGGGGCTGGTGGTGCGCGCGGCGCTGGGCGGCGCGCTACCAGCGGCGGGGGTTGGCTGCGGCTTTTCGCGCAACGCGCTGGGCAATCTGGCCGCGCGCCGGGCTGCTGAGGGGGAAGCCGGGCCGTTTGCACCCGAATGCCTGACCGAAGACTATGAGCTTGGGCTGGTCATGTCGAATTCGGGCCGCGGCAGCGCCTTCCTGCGGCTGCGCGACGATGCCGGGGCGCTGGTCGCAACCCGCAGCTATTTTCCGAGCCGGCTTGATGCAGCCGTGCGGCAAAAAACCCGCTGGGTTCATGGGATCGCATTCCAAAGCTGGGACCGGATGGGCTGGAGCCTGCATCCGGTCGATATCTGGATGGCGCTGCGCGATCGGCGCGGGCCGCTAACCGCGCTGGTGCTGGCTGCGGCCTATGTGCTGCTGGCGCTCGACGCAGTGCTGGTGGCGCTGGACGCGTTCGGCAAAGTCGATCTGCTGCCGCTGTCGCAGCCGCTGCGGTGGATGCTGCTGGTCAGTTTTGCGGGGTTTGTCTGGCGCGCTGGATCGCGGGCGCTGTTCACTACCCGCGAATACGGCTGGCGCGAAGGCGTGCTTGCGGTGTTGCGCATCCCGATTGCCAATGTGATCGCGATTATGGCGGGACGCCGCGCGCTGACGGCTTATTTCCGCTCGCTGCAGGACGGCAAAGTGGTGTGGGACAAGACCGTCCATGAGCGCCACCCAGCGGCCGCAGCGCAGGCCGAAGCCGGGGCCGCTCGTTTCGGGTTGAAGGCATGAAACCGCGCGGCCGGGTCAGGCGGCGGGGGCAACCGCTGATCGCGCTGGTGCTGGTTATGGTCAGCTGGGTTGGAGCGCGGGCGGCCTTGTGGGACAATCCGCTGATCGCGCCGTCCAGCGCTCACGCGGCTAGCCCGTTGGCGACGCAGGCAAAGCCAGTTTCGCCGCCGCGCAAGCTGCAACCACCCGCACTGTCCGTGCCCGCCCTGTCCGTGCCCGCTCAGCCGCACCGCGCGGCTCCTGCACCGCTTGACCGGCCAGTGCTGATTGCGCCGATCGCGCCGCTTGCGCCGCCCAGCACCGTGCCGCTGCCTCCAATCGCAGCGGGCGATACCCGCGCGCTGACCGAACCCAGCGCCCAACCGCTAACGCCGAGCGTCGCAGCGGGGCACCAGCGATTATGGCTAGCCGGGATGAATTTGCTGGCGGCCGAGCCTGCGGTGGCACTGGCTAAGCCGGTTCTGGCGCGGCCGATGGCTTCCACGGTGGCAGGGGCGGCGCAGGCCGCAAGCGCCGAACAGTCGCACTGGTCAGCCGATGGCTGGTTGTTGCTGCGCCCGGGCGGCAATGCCTTCAACGCGCCGGGCGCGGGCCTGCCAGGGACCGTGGTGCCGGCCGGATTCTATGGCGGCAGTCAGAGCGGGCTGATCCTGCGGTATTTCCTCCTCCCCGGCAGCCGGGTGAGCCCGGCATTCTACCTGCGCGGATCCAGCGGGATCGAACGGCCGCGCGGCGAAGAACTGGCGGCCGGATTTTCGCTTCGGCCGATCCCGGGTCTGCCGGTGCGGCTGCTGGCCGAAGCGCGGGTGACGCGCACCACAAATGGCACCATCGTGCGGCCAGCCGCCGCGCTGGTCAGCGAGCTCCCGCCAGCGCGGCTGCCGCTGGGGCTGCGCGCTGAGGCTTATGTTCAGGCGGGCTATGTCGGCGGGCGCGGCGCCACCGCCTTTGTCGATGGTCAGGCCCGGATCGAGCATCCGCTGGCGCGCGTCAGCGGCGCCGAATTGCGCGCTGGCGGCGGGGTCTGGGGCGGGGCGCAGCAGGGCGCAA
>JANMBA010000229.1:0-2422 GCA_031360105.1 Novosphingobium sp. | reverse complement strand
ATCGCTGCAATTGGCCGAGGCCGGGGTCTATACCAAGGTCGATCTGCCCGCGCGGTTTGGCGGCGCGCAGCTTCCCACGGTCAGCATCGTCGATCTGCGCGCCGAAGTGCCCGAACGCTGGCGCTGGCTGGCCCCGCGGCTGGTGACCGAACTGCGCGCGCGGCTGGAGCGCGGCGAGCAATCGCTGCTGTTCCTGAACCGCCGCGGCTATGCCCCGCTGACGCTGTGCCGCCACTGCGGCTACCGCTTCAAATGTCCCAATTGCAGCGCCTGGCTGGTCGAACACCGGCTTTCACGCCGGCTCGCCTGCCACCATTGCGGCCATCAGCTGCCGGTGCCCGAAGCTTGCCCCGAATGCCTGACCCCCGATTGTCTGGTTGCCTGCGGGCCGGGGGTGGAACGGATCGCCGATGAAGTGGGCGAACTCTTGCCCGAAGCGCGGGTGGCCGTGGTCACCTCGGACACGCTGAACAGCCCCGAAAAGATCAGCGCGTTCGTGCAGGCGGCGGAGGAAAAGCTGATCGACGTGATTGTCGGAACCCAGCTGGTGACCAAGGGCTACCACTTTCCCGATCTTACCCTGGTCGGCGTGGTCGATGCTGATCTGGGCCTCGAAGGCGGCGATTTGCGCGCGGCCGAGCGGACCTATCAGCAGGTCGCCCAGGTCGGCGGGCGGGCCGGGCGCGGCGACAAGCCGGGTGAAGTCCTGATCCAGACCCGCCACCCCGAAGCCGCTGTGATCGCCGCGCTCGCCGCCGGGGATCGCGCCGCGTTCTACGCCGCCGAAGCCGAAGGCCGCCGCGAGGCCGGCGCGCCGCCGTTCGGGCGCTGGGCCGCGATCATCGTCTCCAGCGAAGACGATGCCGAGGCGCGCGAGGCCGCCAAAGCGGTCGGCGCGCTGCGGCCCGATCTGCCCGATGTGCTGGTGCTCGGCCCCGCCCCCGCCCCGCTTTCGCTGCTGCGCGGGCGCTATCGCTACCGCCTGCTGATCAACGCCCGGCGCAGCGTGCAATTGCAGCAGATTATCCGGGCATGGCTGGGCGAATTGAGCTTTCCGCAAGGGGTGCGGGTGGGGGTGGATATCGATCCGTACAGCTTCGTCTGAACGGCTATTCGAACACCGCGCGCCGCGCGCTCAGCTCTGCATTTTCGCGCTTCCACATTGGCGGCATGATCTGCCCCCGGCGCACCGCGAATACCAGCAGGCCCAGCCCCGCCCCGGTGGCCACCACCAGTGCAACGACGCTCGCCTCAAGCCCGAAATTACCGCCGGTCAGCCACTCTGGCCCCACTCGCCGGGTGATCAGCAAACCCAGCGGCGCTGCCCCGCCCGAGACCGGGACCGAGAAGACCCAGCCTTGGGTGAAGTTCCAGGCGGCGTGGATGCCCACCGCCAGCCACAGCCGCCGGGTCAGCAGATAGGCGGCGCCAAGCAGAATCCCGGCCTCCATCGCGATGGCAAAGGCTGCAAACAGCGAAGCGCCTGGATTGGTCAGATGCGCCACACCGAACAGCAGCGACGTCAGTGCCAGCGCCGCCCAGGTGCCGAGCATGGCTTCCAGATGGCGCAGCAGGATGCCGCGAAACATGATTTCTTCAATGGTGCCGCTGGTCACCGCCATCGCCAGCATCGCCCACAGCGCGCCTTGCCCGCGCAGACCCAGCACTTCGAACCCGCCCAGCAGCGCCACAATCCCGGTCACTGCGCTGAACAGCAAAAAGCCCAGCAGCAGACCCAAGCCAAGCTCCTGCCCCGATTTGCGCCATTCGAATTCGCGGTCTTCGCGCCGTTCGAGCCAGCGTTGCAGCGCCTTCCAGCTCAGGATCAGAACCACCGCGAGCAGCACCGCTCCCAGCGCATAGAACCCGCCATCGCTTTTCTGCACCACCGGCCGGGCCAACTGCGTAAAGCCGGACCCCACGACCACGATCGCCAGCAGCTCAAGCACCAGCAAGGTCAGCGGGAAGGCGATGATCCGCCGCAGCAGTCCGGCTTTCTCAGGCCGGACCAACGCCGCTTCGGATTGGTGTGTTATGTTGTCCATACACCCTCATCGCGCAGTCTGGCCCGGCTGGCAATGGCTTTTGACGTCAGGGGGCCGCGTACGGCACCACCTCGCCTGCGAACACCGCTTCGGCTTGCTGGCCCAGCCACTCCATCGCCGATGCCCATGGTCCGTGGCCATAGCTGATCCGGGCCACCCCCAGTGCGGCCAGTTCGGCGCGGGTGCCGCGTCCTTGGCCCCACAGGATATTGACCGGCAGCGGCGATGCGGCGCAGATCGTTTTGATCGTGGGATGATCGCCCAGGAACGGCACGAACAGCCCGCCGGCTCCCGCTTTCGCATAGGCCTCGGCCCGTTCGAGCACTGCGTCGATCAAGTGTTGCCCATAGTTTTCCGCCTTGAGCCCGCGATAAACG
>JANMBA010000222.1:0-4901 GCA_031360105.1 Novosphingobium sp. | reverse complement strand
TTGATCCCTAGCATCACCCCATTGGCGAATGTCCGGTGTTCATGAAACGCGATCAATGCGCCAAGCGTTGAGGGGTTCAGTTCCTCGCACAGAATTGTCGCCGATGGGCGGTCGCCGGGATAGGCCCGCGCGCCATCCTTGCTGGCCTTGCCCGCCATCAAGGCCGCGCCTTGCGCAAAGCAATTGGCGAGCAAATTGCGGTGATGTGCCGGATCAAGATCGTCGCCCGAACCAATCGCGGCGATGAAATCGACCGGGACCAGATTGGTGCCTTGATGAAGCAGCTGGAACACCGCGTGCTGCGCGTCGGTCCCCACCCCGCCCCAGGTAATCGGCGCGGTCGGGCCGGTCACGGGCGAGCCATCGAGCCGCACTGACTTGCCGTTCGATTCCATTTCAAGCTGCTGAAGATAGCTCGGCAGCAAGCCCAACCGCTCGTCATAAGCAAAACACGCACGGGTCTGGGTGCCGCGCAGATGGGTGTAATAGAGGTCAGCAAAGGCCGCGCGCAGCGGCAGGTTGGCGAGGCCATCGGTGTCGCGAAAGTGCCGGTCCATCGCCGCCGCGCCGTCCAGAAACTGCGCAAATTCGTCCCAGCCAATCGCCAGCGCAATCGGAAAGCCGATCGACGACCACAGCGAATAGCGCCCGCCGACGCTCTCGGAAAACGGCAACACGCGGGTTTCATCCACGCCCCATTCCACCGCCTTATCCGGGTAAGCGGTCAGCGCCACCACCCGGCCATAGGGATCGCTGATCCCGCCCTGCCGCAGCCACTCCAGCGCTGACAGTGCGTTCGTAATGGTCTCGGTGGTGGTGAAGGTCTTGGAGGCAACCGCGATCATCGTGGTGGCGGGATCGCAAACCTTGAACGCGGCTTCCAACGCGCAGCCATCGATGTTCGAGACGACGTGGACATCCACCTCGGCCCCGTCGCGGGTTAACGCATCGACCGCCAGAGCCGGGCCCAGCGCCGATCCCCCGATGCCGATGTGGATCAGGTGCTTGACCGGGCCCAGCGCGCCGCCGTGGATGGCTTCGACCAGACTTTTCATCCGCATATGCAGTGCGTGCGCTTCCTCGACGCTGGTAGTTTTGCCCACTCCGCGCAGCGCGGTATGCTCGACCGCGCGGTCCTCGGTCACGTTGATATGCTCGCCGGCAAACATTGCCGCGCGGCGGTCTGCGAACCCGGTAGCAGCGGCGAGTTTGAGAAACGCCGCGCCGAACGCGCTATCAAGGTGCGTCTTCGACCAGTCGAACCGCACCGCCCCGCCCGGCAGATCAAGCTTGGCCGACCACTGCGCCAGCCGCGCCGGATCGGTGAACAGGCTCTTGAGATCGCGCTGCGGTAACGCCTGCAATTCCTGCCATACCGCCTGCACTGCATCGCTCATCGCATCACTCCTGCGCTTAGTCGAATGCGCCTATGCCCCCCGCCAGCACATTGGCCAAGCAGCGAAATCGTATGCACAAACGCGTTGGTGTATTATATGTACACTACACCATAAGACTTGACGCGCCCGCGCCAGACCAACATGGACTTTGCCAATGACCGACACCACGCTTGAAACCCCTGAAATTCCCGCCACCGAGGCCGCTGCCGCCGTTCCGGCCAAGCCCGCCAGGAAGGAAGATTCGTTCCCCGTCTTTGTGCTTAAACTGGCAATTGCGGTGGTGCTGTTCCGCAGCCTGGTGTTCGCGCCGTTCTATATCCCGAGTGAATCGATGCTGCCCCGGCTGGTCAACGGCGATTACTTGCTGCTCGCCAAATGGCCCTACGGCTTCTCGCGGCGCTCCTTGCCGTTCGGGCTGCCGCTGCTGCCCGAACACCGGGTCCTCGCCGCTGATCCGGCGCGCGGCGATGTGGTGGTGTTCAAGGCCCCGGCGCATTTCGAGGAAGACTGGATCAAACGCGTGATCGGCCTGCCCGGCGATACGGTGCAAATGAAGGGCGGCCAGCTGTGGCTAAACAATCTGGCCATTCCCAAAGTGCGGATCGCCGATTTTGAAGTCGCGGTCAGCCCCAATACGCGCTGCTATTCCAGCCAGTTCATGGCCAAGCGTGCCGATGGCGCAGATGTGTGCCGCTATCCGCGCTTCACCGAGACTTTGCCCGGCGGCAAAAGCTATCAGGTGCTCGACCTCGGCCCCCGCCCCAAGGACGATACCGATCCGGTGGTGGTGCCCGAAGGTTCGGTGTTCCTGATGGGCGACAACCGCGATAATTCGGAAGACAGCCGCTATCCGGCCGATCCAGCCGGCGGCATCGGGCTGGTCCCGATTGACAACGTGCTCGGCCGCGCCACGGTGATGATGTGGTCAACTGACGGCGGCGCCGAATGGCTCAAACCCTGGACCTGGTTCACCGCTGCGCGCTGGGACCGGCTGGGCGGCGGCTTCTAGGCTGCCCCGCGCAAACCGATGCTCGCTACTGAAACTCACACCTTTCTCACTGCGCTGGCCAGCCAGCCAATCGCCGACGAAGCGCTGTGGCTTGAGGCGCTGACGCACGGCAGCACCGGGCAGCCGCGCGATTACCAGCGGCTTGAATTTCTGGGCGACCGGATGCTCGGCATGGTGATTGCGGCATGGCTGTACGAACTCGACGGCGGCAATGAAGGCAAGCTTTCGCAGCGGCTTAACGCGCTGGTCAGCCGCACGACCTGCGCGGGCGTCGCGCGCGGGATCGATCTGGCCCCGCATATCCAGCTGGGCAAACAGGCCCGCGACGATGGCGGGCATGACAGCGACAATATCCTGGGCGACGTGATGGAGGCGCTGATCGGCGCCAGTTTCGTCACGCTGGGCTTCGCTGCCACCGCCGCGATGGTCCGGCGGCTGTGGGCTGATGCAGTGGCGGGCAAGGCCGGACATTCCAAGCACCCCAAATCGGCATTGCAGGAATGGGCTGCGGGCAATCGCCGCAAAGGGCCGCAATACCGCTTGGTCGAACGCTCCGGTCCCGATCACGCCGCGCGGTTTTTGGTCTCGGTCGAGGTCCATGGTGTAGGCAGCGCGGAGGCGGCCGGCACCAGTTTGCGCGAGGCGGAGACAGCAGCGGCGGAAGCGTTTATGGCACGGTTTGGGTGATTATGCCTGCTTCGAAAAGAAGGGCAGTCCTTCGACAAGCTCAGGATAGACGGGAAGTAGGGGGACGTTTCGCCACACCCGTCTACCCTGAGCTTGTCGAAGGGCTGTCTTTGTTCTCCGTGTCGTAAAAGCAATGTTCTGGACCTACATGCTCCATTGCCGAGGCGGATACTTTTACGTCGGGCACACCGACGACCTCGAACGCCGGATCGCCCAGCACAGAAGCGGTGCATTGCCCGGTTTCACCGCCGACCATCAGCCGGTCGAGTTCGACTGGTCGCATGAATTCCCGACCCGCTACGAAGCGCAGACGGCTGAAAAGCAGATCAAGGGCTGGTCGCGCGCGAAGAAGTTGGCGCTCATCCGTGGCGATTGGCCGCGGATTTCACTGCTGGCCAAAAAGACGGACAGCCCTTCGACAAGCTCAGGGTAGACGGGTATGGGGTGGGTCATGAATGACACCCCCCCTACACCCCACTGCGGCCTAGTTGCCGTCCTCGGCGCCCCCAATGCGGGCAAATCGACGCTGGTCAATGCGCTGGTCGGGCAGAAGGTGGCGATTGTCAGTGCCAAAGCGCAAACCACCCGCGCGCGGCTGATGGGGATTGCCCTGGACGGGCACACGCAGATCGTCCTCGCTGACACCCCAGGATTGTTTGTGCCCAAGCGCCGGCTTGACCGAGCGATGGTCTCCGCTGCGTGGGAAGGCGCGCAGGAAGCTGATGCGATCCTGCTGGTGGTCGATGGCCGCAAGAAAAAGCTCGATTATCTCGCACCGATCTTGACCGACCTGAAGCAACGCCCAGAACGCAAGATCCTCGTGCTTAACAAAGTCGATGAAGTGGCGAAGGAACCGATGCTGATCGCCGCGCAGGCGCTCGCCGGTCCGGACGAAGATGGCAAGGCCGCGTTCGACGAGGTGTTCTTTATCTCGGCACTGACCGGCGACGGCGTGCCCGAACTCAAAGCCCGGCTGGCGGCCCTGATGCCTGAAAGCGCGTGGCATTACCCCGAAGATCAAGTCTCCGATGCCAGCGAGCGTCTGCTCGCCTGCGAAATCACCCGCGAACAGCTGTACCGCCAGCTCCACGACGAACTGCCTTACGACAGCGCAGTCCGCCCCGAAAGCTACACCCACCGCCCCGATGGTTCGGTCGAAATCCACCAGCAAATCGTGATCGCGCGCGATAGCCAGAAGGGCATCGTGCTGGGCAAAGGCGGCGCGAAGCTGAAGTCGATCGGCGAGACCGCGCGCAAGGAACTGTCAAACCTGCTCGGCTGCAAAGTCCACCTGTTCCTCCACGTCAAGGTCGATGAAAAGTGGGGCGAGGACAAGGAAGTGTATGAGGAAATCGGGCTGGAGTGGGTGAAGTAGCGGAAGCGCCCTACCGCAACTTCGCAATCCCGATCCCGTCGATCTTCGCGCGTTCCTTGGTCGATTCCTCGCTGCGATTCAGCGCCTTGGCGATTTCCTTGAGGCCCTTGCCCTTGCCCGCAAGGGTGCGCAGTTTGCCGACTTCCTCGGCTTTCCAGGGCTGGCGGTGTTTGGTGAATTGTTCGGCCATGGGGGTGGGGATAGCGCAGTAGAACCCCTCCGTCACGCCCTGCGGGCGCGCCACCTCCCCATCGCAAGACGATGGGGAGACTCAGGCCAAGATTCTCCCCATCGACTTGCGATGGGGAGGTGCCCCGCAGGGGCGGAGGGGCCTTGTTCAGCCTACAACCGCTCGCGCCCCTGATCGCTGCTGACATCGACCATCAGCAGCATCGCCACCCAGCGCCGCATCCGTTCGGGCTCGAACCCGACC
>JANMBA010000220.1:0-2485 GCA_031360105.1 Novosphingobium sp. | reverse complement strand
TCGCCATCAAGTCCCCGGCGCGCGTGTATCTTCGGCTGCGATCTGTGCAGTGGTAAACGGCTCTGGCGCGTCTCTGAGAAGCGCGAGGACAATCCGCACAACTTCCCCGCGTATGGCCCAATCTGGCTGTGGGCGGCTTTGCAGCGCCGGAATCGTTTCAGGTGTCAAGTCTGGCGCGAACATACGCAGCACCTTATCGAGTGCTGCCACGTCTGCCGCCAGCGCATCGGCCTTGGCGAGATAGCCGAACAGCTCACAGGTCAATTCCCGCCGCCGCCTGATAAGACCCGAAATAACATAGTCCGTCATATGGGGACAATACGCACTGCGAGCAATTACATCTACCTTTACGTTGGTGCTTTTGCTACCTAATGCCGGGTACCTTTAATGGGTGGTCGGGCCGAGGGAGCGGGCCGGTGTTGCAAGGTTGCAAGGAAGACCCGAACGGGTCTTCCGCACCGGCGTGAGCCGGACATCAATGCTTCATCCCGATATAATTCTCGACCCGTCTGCGCCGCAATGCTAGGCGCGCGGCCACGTTCAATCTCGACCAGCGAAAGCCGCACCAGCCATGTCCGACGAAGGCAATATCATCACCGATCTCAACCTTGGCGCGCCGCAGCCCAACGGCGAAGACACACTGCCTTCTGCCGGGATTATCTCGCAATACATCAAGGATCTCTCGGTCGAAAATCCCAATGCGCCCGAATCGTTCCAGTGGACCGATGCACCGACGATCGACGTCCAGTTCAACATCGGCGCGCGCGAAATTACCGATGAGGTGAGCGAGATCGAACTGAAAATCTCGATCAATTCCAAAGCCGAGGCCGGAACCGCCTTTATCGTCGAATTGTCCTACGGCGGGCTGGTCGGCATGCGCAATCTGGACGACCCCCAAAAGCACGCGTTTACTTATGCCGAAGCACCGCGGCTGCTGTTCCCGTTCGCCCGCCGGGTTATCTCGGATGCGGTGCGCGATGCGGGCTTCCCGCCGCTGCTGCTTGAACCGATCGATTTCAACGGGATTTACCTGACGCAGCTTGCGGCTCAGCAAGGCGAAGAGGGCGGCCTTGGGGCACCGGTTGGCACTGCCTGAGCGATACTGCTCGCGATAGCTTGGGGGAGCAGCGCGGATGAGCCTGATCAAAAATGTCGGGACTATCGGCGGGCTCACCGCGGTTAGCCGGGTGTTCGGTTTTGTCCGCGATATGCTGCTGGCCCGGGTACTGGGTGCGGGGCTCGCGGCCGATGCCTTTCAGCTGGCATTCACGCTGCCCAACACCTTTCGCCGCCTGTTTGCCGAAGGCGCTTTTTCGGTCGCATTCGTGCCGATGTACAGCCGCGCGCTGCATGCACCGGCCTCCGAGGGCGGCGGTGAAGCGGCGGCGGAAAAGTTTGCTGGCGATGTGCTGTCGGTGTTTTTGTGGGTGCTGTTCGCTTTCAGCGCGATTGCGATGATATTCATGCCGGGGATCGTCTGGTTGCTGGCGCACGAATACGCCAAGGTCAGCGGCAAATTTGAGCTGGCGGTGCTGCTCAGCCGTGTGACGTTCCCCTATCTGTTTTTCATCAGTCTGGTGGCGATGCTGTCGGGCTTGCTCAATGCCCGCTCGCGGTTCGGACCCGGCGCGGTTGCGCCGGTGCTGTTGAACCTGATCCTGATCGGGGCGATCCTGCTGGGCAGCCGCCTGCGGGGGACTGGCGGAGACGACACGATTGTCGCCTGGTCGCTGGCGATTGCCGTTTCGCTGTCGGGCGTGGCGCAGTTCCTGTATCTTGCCTGGGCGACCCGCCGGGCCGGGGTGCGCTTGAAACTGTCGTGGCCCAAATTTACCCCTGAAGTGAAAAAACTGGGCTTGCTGATCCTCCCAGCCACCTTTGGCGCGGGGATTTATCAGATCAGCCAATTGATCGACACGTTCTTTGCGACCAGCCTGCCGCAAGGTTCGCTTTCGCTGCTCAAGCTGGCCGACCGGCTGAACCAGATGCCGCTGGGGATTGTCGGGATCGCGCTGGGCACGGCGATCCTGCCGATGCTGTCGCGCCACATCCATGAGGGTGACGCCCGGCAGGCACAGCGGCTGCAATCAAACGCATTTGAAATGGCGACGCTGCTGACTTTGCCTGCGGCGGCGGCGCTGGCGCTGTGTTCTTCCGCGCTGTGCACCGCGTTCTTCGTGGGCGGCAAGTTCACCGCTGCCAACGGCGCGATCATGGCCAATATTGTCATCGCGCTGGTGGCGGGCCTGCCGGCCTATGTGATCGTGAAAATCCTCAACCCCGGATTTTTCGCCCGCTCGGACACCCGCACGCCGGTGTGGATCGCGCTGGCCGCGCTGACTTTCAACGTGTTCCTCAATGTCGTTGTCGTCCGCCCGTTCGGGATTGTCGGGCTGGCTGCGGCAACGGCCAGTTCGGCCAGCCTAAACTGCCTGTTGCTGTATATCGTCCTGCACCGGCGCGGCTGGTTCCATTTTACCGGGGC
>JANMBA010000216.1:0-3184 GCA_031360105.1 Novosphingobium sp. | reverse complement strand
CGGAGCGCCGAAGCTCTTGTCGATCACAACGTTGCGGCCCTTGGGGCCCAAGGTGACCTTCACCGCGTTGGCGAGGATGTCGACACCGGCGAGAATGCGCTCACGCGCGTCGCGGCCGAATTTTACGTCTTTGGCAGCCATGTTGCTGTTCCTTCAAATCGTTCAGTTAAAACCGGACTGGACACAATGAGCACAGTCCTGAAAGCAGAAAATCAAGCTCAGCCGATGATGCCGAGAATGTCCGATTCCTTCATGATCAGCAGGTCTTCGCCGTCGAGCTTGACCTCGGTGCCCGACCATTTGCCGAACAATACCTTGTCGCCAGCCTTGACGTCGAGCGGGGTAACCTTGCCGTCTTCGGCCTTGGTGCCCGAACCAACCGAAACGATTTCGCCTTCGGCAGGCTTTTCCTTGGCGCTATCGGGGATGATGATCCCGCCAGCAGTCATTTCTTCGGCCTCTACGCGGCGAACGAGCACGCGGTCGTGCAACGGACGAAAGCTCATGTGATTTCCTCTCAGCATGATGGTTGATGCAGATTGGCACTCTCACCCGGAGAGTGCCAGCGAGGCGCATATGGGTGCGCCATCTGACGAGGTCAAGGCGGTTCGCGGCAAAAATTACACTTCGTTCAGGCTGGCAGCAGGCCCAACTCGGTCCGGGCCCTCCAGCGGTGCAGCAGCAGCAGGGAAACCACCACGATCCCAACTGCCAGCCCCAGCCATACCCCGAGGCCAGCCAGCGGCGTCCCCAGCCCCAGCCAGGCCGAGGTCGTGAACCCGATCAGCCAATACCCGCCGAGCGCCAGCACCATCGGCATCCGGGTATCCTGCAGACCCCGCAGCGCCCCGGCCAAAACCGCCTGCAATCCGTCGAACAACTGGAACGCCGCCGCCACCGCCAGAAACTGCACCGCATAACCCACCATCGCGGCATTCTTGGCCGCCGCCGGATCGACGTACATTTGCAAGACCAGCCGCGGGGTCAGGATCATCAGCGCAGCAGGCAAGGCCATATAGCCCATCGCCATGACCAGCGCGGCTTTGCCAGCACGCGCGATCGCCGCGTGATCGCCCGCGCCATAGTGATAGCCAACCCGGATCGTGACCGCCTGGCCGATCCCGAACGGGATCTGAAACGCCAAGGCCGCCACCTGCAAAGCCACCGCGTGCCCGGCCAGCTGGGCTTCGCCGATCAGCCCCATCAGAAACGCGGCGCTGGAAAACAGCCCGCCCTCGGCCAGAATGATCAGCGCAATTGGCAGCCCGATCCGCAGCAGTTCGCGCAGGCGCAGCCATTCCGCGCGCCACCAGCGTCCGAACACGTGATAGCGCCGCAACCGCCGGTCGCTGTGGATCAGCCAGCAATAAGCCAGCGCCGCCACCCAGCTGGTCACCACGCTGGACCAGGCCGAGCCGATCAGGCCTAGCGCCGGGGCCCCCCAGTGACCAAACACAAAAGCATAGTTGCCCGCCGCGTTGACCGCAATCGACAGCAGCGTGATCGCAGTTGCGATCACCGGGCGGCCCAGCGCCGAGACAAACGAGCGCAGCACATTGCTGAGCAGCGCGGCCGGCATCGCCCACAGCAACACGGTCAGAAACAGTCCGGCCAGCCGGGAAATTTCAGGATCCTGATGCGTGGCGAGCAGGATTGCCTCCCCCTGAGCGGCAACCAGCATACCCGCAACCGCGCAGCCCGCGGCCAGCCACAGCGCCATCCGGACCGAACGCCGGACCTCGCGCACCGCATGGCGGCGCGCGCCAAGCTCAGCCGCGATCAGCGGCGAGCAAGCGCCGGTCAGTCCGGAAAAGCACCACATCATCAGCCCGAAAATGGTGGTGGCCAAGGCACTGGCCGAGAGCGCCTGTTCGCCCAGCCGCGCGACGAAAATCACATCGACCGCATAGACCAGCATCTGCGCCAGATTGGCAGCCGCCAGCGGCGCCGCCAGCCACAGCGTCGCGCGCAGTTCTTGGCGCCACAAAACCTTGGCGTCAGCAGAAGTGACATCATCCCCCATCAGTCGGCCCGGATAGGCGAAGTGTCTGCACGGTGAAAGGTCCGCGCGCCCAGCGCTCCGATTTGGCTTGAGCTTGCGGCAACCTTGCCACAGCGCAATTGACTGCTTTGGCTGGCGGCGCTTAAGGCTGCGCGGATACTAGCGAAGGACGGATCATGGTTCGGTACGGTGCATTTACGGTGGCAATTTTGGCGGGTAGCTTAACCGCGTGCGGCGGGGCCAAGGACCAGAGCGCGGCGGGCGCAACCGCCGCCAATGAGCCTGTCAAGCCGGCCGCCTTTGGACAATGCGCCGCGTGCCATGCGGTGGTTGCCGGGAAAAACGGCGTCGGCCCGAGTCTGGCGGGCGTATTCGGGCGCAAGGCCGCCAGCTTGCCCGATTTCAGTTATAGCACCGCGATGAAAGCCTCGGGCAAGGTCTGGGACGAGGCCACGCTGGACAACTTCTTGACCAGCCCGATGGCCGCAGTGCCCGGCACGCATATGAGCTATATGGGGCAAAGCGATCCGGCCAAGCGAAAGGCCGTGATCGATTATTTGAAGACCCTGAAGTAACGCTCAACCGACCGCCAGCACTTCCAGCGCGGCTGCGTGTCCGCCGAAATCGAGCTCATCGCCGGCTTCTGCGCCCAGCATGGCGCGGCACAGCGGGGCACGGAACGAGATCAGCTGCTGCGCCGGATCAGCTTCGTCATGGCCAACGATGGTGATCGTGTTGTCCTTGCTGCCCAATCGGTAGCGCACCCGGCTCCCGAACTGGGCCTTGCTGCCAGTGGGCGGCGGGCGCAGGTCGGCAGTGGCGAGGCGCAGCCGCCAATAGCGCAAGTCGCGGATCACCGGCTTGCGCGCCTCCGCGTTAGTTACCGTCGGCAGTAGCGCCTCCAGCTGCGCCACCCGCGCAGTGATCAGCGTCAGCCCGCGCGCAGTCACCAGATTAGGGCCGGGCGGGACCGGAATCTCGAACCGCGGCTCAAGATGCTCTTCATCGCTTTCGCGGCGGAATGCGACACTCATCGGGGGTTCGTCCTTTGCGCCAAGTGTGACGAGATCCCGGCAGCGCCGCAACGAAAAAGGGCGGAACCTTGCGGTCCCGCCCTTCCCATCCGTGACTGCTTCAAGACAGCCACGAAACTCGATGCCGAAATTACTTGATCTCGACAGT
>JANMBA010000158.1:0-3563 GCA_031360105.1 Novosphingobium sp. | reverse complement strand
ATGACCAGCGCGATTTCGATTTCGCGCGCAAATATGGTCTGGCAATCATCCGGGTGATCGCCGCCAGCACCGAGCAAGCCGGCGCGCCACTGGCCGAAGCTGATGCCGCCGAGGGGGTGGCGGTCAATTCGCAGTTCCTTGACGGGCTGAGCGTGGCTGCCGCCAAGGCCGCCGTTAATGCGCGCGCCGAGGCAGAAGGCTGGGGCCGCGCCAAGACCGTCTGGCGGCTGCGCGATTGGGGCGTATCGCGCCAGCGCTATTGGGGCACGCCGATCCCGTTCATCCACTGCGAAAGCTGCGGCGTGGTCCCGGTGCCCAAGGACCAGCTGCCGGTGGTGCTGCCCGAAGACGTCGATTTCAAGACCCCCGGCAACCCGCTCGAACGGCACCCGACCTGGCAGCACGTCGCTTGCCCCGGCTGCAACCAGGCGGCGACGCGCGAAACCGATACGCTTGATACGTTCGTCGATTCGTCATGGTACTTCCTGCGCTTTGCCAGCCAGCCATCAGATAAGCCGTTCGACCGCGAGGTCGTCGCGAAATGGCTCCCGGTCGAGCAGTACATTGGCGGGATTGAGCACGCGATCCTGCACTTGCTCTACGCCCGGTTCTGGACCCGCGCGCTCGCCCACATCGGGATGATCGACGTGAAGGAACCGTTCGCCAGTCTGTTCACGCAAGGGATGGTGACCCACGAGACTTATGAAGCCGATCGCGATTTCATTCAGAACTACTGGGTCACAAGTCCCGCGACTGTAGCGGACCGTCTTGCATGGGGGTGGCACCCCCCTGGGGACGATTATGTGACACGATGGCTCTCGCCCAATGAGGTAGAGCGTCGCGGTAGCGAAGTGTACGAAAGGGCTACCGGCTTTCCGGTTCGGGCTGGCCGCGTCATCAAGATGTCCAAGTCCAAAAAGAATGTGGTCGATCCCGACGACTTCATTGCCAAATACGGTGCCGATGCGGTGCGCTGGTTCGTCCTGTCGGACAGCCCACCCGAACGTGATCTGCCATGGTCCGAGGCCGGAATCGAAGGGTGCGCGCGGTTTGTGCAGCGGCTGTGGCGCTTGGCCGGGCAATTCGATCCGGCGGCCACCGGCACCGATCTGGCGCTGGACCGCAAGCGCGACCAAATTGTCGCAGCAGCGGCGAGTGATATTGAGGCGCTGGGCTTCAACAAGGCCGTGGCGCGGATTTACGAGCTGACCAGCGCGGCCGAGAAAGCCGCACCTTCGGCCAGCCGTTCCGCCGCGATCCGCACTTTGCTGCTGCTCGCCGCGCCGATGATGCCGCACCTCGCCGAAGAGGCCTGGGCGGCCACCGGCGGTGACGGCCTGATCGCCGATGCCGCGTGGCCCCCGGTCGATCCGGCGTTGCTGGTGGAGGATCAGGTGACCGTCGCGATCCAGGTGCTGGGCAAGCTGCGCGATACGGTAACCGTGGCCAAAGGCCTGCCGCGCGAGGAGCTTGAAGCGCTTGCTCTGGCCTCGGACAAAGTGCAGCGTGCGCTGGATGGCAAAGCAGTTAAAAAGGTGATCGTGGTGCCCGACCGCTTGGTCAATCTCGTCGCATGAAGCGCTTGACGGTTTTGCTGGCGGCATTGCTGCTCAGCGCCTGCGGGCTGCACCCGATGTATGCCGGCGGCGCGGGTGGCGCGGTCGCGCAGGGCCTCGCCGGGGTCGAAGTTTCGGCAATCGAAGGCAAGCCTGGCTGGCTGGTGCGCAATGCATTGGTTGATCGGCTCGGCACCGGCCAGCACAGCGGCGCGGCGCGCTACCGGCTGGACGTGCGGCTGGATGACAAGCTGGAGGGGCTCGGCCTGCTCAGCGATGATACCGTGGCGCGCGAACGCCGCACCTTGCGGGCACGCTATCAGCTGGTTGATCTTTCAACCGGCAAGATCGTGCTGGACGAGACCGCCGGATCGGACGCCGGGATCGACGTGGTCAGCAGCGAATACGCCACCATCGCGGCGGAACAGACCGCGCTGGAAAACCTCGCCAAGGAAGTGGCCGACCGGATGGTGGTGCGGATCGCGCTCAAGCTGCGCAGCGGCGACGCTCCGGCCAAGTAAGGCTGGACCGGTGAAGGCGAGCCAGAAGGATTTCAAGGCCCAAGCGCACAAAGCTGCCCGCACCGCACAGGTGTTTTTCTTTTGCGGCCCGGACGAAGCGGGCGCGCACGATGCGGCACACCAGATCGCCGCGCTGCTGACCGATCCGGGCGAGCGGATCGAACTGACCGGAGCCGAGCTCAAACGTGACCCGGTGCGGCTGGGCGATGAAGCGCGCTCGATCTCGTTATTCGGGGACAAGCGGCATATCTGGGTCCGCGCCAGCGGCGATGAGGCTTATGATGCCATCGCCAATTTGCTGAGCGGCGCGGGCGAGCCGTGCCCGGTGCTGGTGATCGCCAGCAGCGCAACGGACAAATCGCGCACCGCCAAATTGCTCAGCCCCCGCCCCGATGCGCTGGTCGCAATGTTTTATCCGCCCGATTTGCGCAGCGTGGCAGGCGTCGTGCGCGATATGGCCGATGCGGCGGGGGTGCAGCTGGGCGGCGATCTGGCCGAGCGAATTGCGCGCGGGGCCGCGCTCGATACCCGGCTGGCGCAGTCCGAGGTGACCAAACTGGCGCTGTATCTCGACGCCTCACCCGAAGCGCCGCGCAAGGCCGATACGCAGGCGCTCGATGCTATCGGCGCGCCCACCGAAGACGACGGGTTCACCGCGTTGGTGAACGTCGCGCTGGCGGGCGAACTCGGCAAGCTGGCGGGCGAATTGCGGCGGATGCGCGAGCAGGGGCTGAGCCCGGTGGGTTTGCTGCTGGCGTTCGACCGCCGCGCCGCGCAACTGGGGATGCTGGCCGCCCGGCTCGGCCCGCGCGGCGATGTTCACGCCCTGATGGAAGCCGAAGTGCAGGCGCGGCGGGTGTTCTGGAAGGATCGCCGCGATCTGACCGAACAGCTCAAGCGCTGGCGCGGCAAGCGGCTGGCGCGGCTGGTGGCACGGCTCACCGCCTTGCACCGCGCGCTATTAGCGAACAGTCAGACCGCCGAACTGCTGCTGGCGCATGGCTTGGCCGATATTGCCCGGTTTGCTGCGCAGCGGGGCTGAGTGCCGGAGTGATGAATGACTTGAAAAGCCGGGGCTTCATGGGCACACAGGTGCCTCAGGCGTTTCAAGCGTCAGGGTTTGCACAGGCGCAGCACAATGAACCAACTCGTCGCATCGGGTGCGGCCGCGCCGGGTGACGTCCCAGCCAGAGCGCGCTTGCCGTTTGAACAAGCCAAGCCGCTCGAGCGGCGCCGTCTGCAGGCCTATCTGGCGTTGATGGTGGGCGATATTCTGGCGATTTTCGCCGCATTCAGCCTCTCGGGCTTTCTCTATCTGGGCGGGTTCGGACTGGCTCAAGCGGCCTTGCTGGCGCAATTGCTGCTGCCGGTATTCCTGACGGTGGCGCTGTATAACGGGGCTTATTCGCTGGCGACCCTGCAGAGCTCGCAAGACGGCATGCTGCGCGCGATGAGCGCTTTGGCCATATCCGCCGCGGCAGTGGTG
>JANMBA010000112.1:0-7903 GCA_031360105.1 Novosphingobium sp. | reverse complement strand
GGGATGAAGCCCATGTCGAGCATCCGGTCAGCTTCATCGATCACCAGCAGATCACAGCCGGTCAGCAAGATCTTGCCGCGTTCGAACAGGTCCATCAGGCGGCCCGGAGTGGCGATCAGCACATCGACCCCGTCCTTCAGCGCCTTAACCTGATCGCCCATCTGAACGCCGCCGATCAGCAGCGCCATCTTGAGATCGTGGTTGACGCCGTATTTGGTAAATTCGTCAGCGACCTGCGCGGCCAGTTCGCGGGTCGGCTCAAGGATCAGGCTGCGCGGCATCAGCGCGCGGCGGCGGCCATGCGAGAGCACATCGATCATCGGCAGCACAAAGCTGGCGGTCTTGCCGGTGCCGGTCTGGGCCACGCCGATAATGTCGCGCATCATCAGCACGCTGGGGATAGCCTGCGCCTGGATCGGCGTGGGCGTATCGTAGCCCTTGGCGGTTACCGCCGCGAGCAATTCGTCTGACAGGCCGAGATCGGCGAATTTCATACAGCTTCTTCGATGATTTGAGAACACGTTTCGCGGCGCTTGCGCCAGGCAAGTTCCGAACAGTCGCGCCCTAGGCGGATTCGCGCGCAGATGTCAAGGAATCGCAGGCGCGCGGGTCGGAAACTGGCGTTAGATCAATCGCCGGCGGGCAGCAGTTGGCGAAAGCCCCGAACTTGGCAACTGGCCCCGCTGCGCGACAGCAATTCGTCGCGGCTGACGCAGACCTGACCGTCGGCGTTGCGCTTGACGATAAACCCCGAATAATATTCGCGGGCCTGGCAACCTTTGGACAGTTGCGCCGCGAACAGCCGGTTATCGCGCAGGATCAGCAACAGCCGGTCGGCGCTGAGCGGTTGAACCCCGGCAATTGCGCCCAACGACAGGCATTTCCCGGCCTTGTGCTCGGTGAACCGGGGTACGGTCCCTGCGTCCGCCCCTTGGGCAACCAGCGTGGCCACGTTAGGCATCGGCGCAGCGCGGGGATTGATCCGGATGGTGATGCTTTGTTCGATGCGAACTTGCTGCGCCACCGGCGCCGCGACTGGCAGCGGCGCGTGCTCGGCCAAGCTGCGCTGATCAACCGCCACCGCGGCGGGAAGCAGCAAGGCCAGCGGAGCCAGAAGTTGCACGGCAGGGTTCATAGTGGTGTTGAATAGCCCCAATCTTTGAACCGCCGCTTAACCCGAAGCACTGCGCCTGCATAGCGGCACAGCGCGCTGGTCCTCCTGCACCCGAATGTGCCATAGGCGGCAGCGATGACCGGCCCCGATCAAACCTTCTTTGATGTCGCTGCACGGTTGCTGGGACCGCGCGGGTTTACCTGCGATGCCGAACTGATCGAACCGTGGCTGACCGATTGGCGCGGGCGCTACACTGGCGCGGCCTGTGCGCTGGCCAGCCCGGCCAGCACGGCGGAACTTGCCGCGCTGATTACCCTGTGCGCGGCTTATGGCGTGGCCATCGTTCCGCAAGGCGGCAACAGCGGAATGTCTGGCGGGGCGACGCCCGATGCCAGCGGCGCTGCCTTGTTGCTGTCGCTGCGGCGGCTGGACCAGATTGGCAAAGTCGATGTGGCCGCGCGGCAGGTCACCTGCGGCGCGGGGGTCGTCCTCCAGCATTTGCATGATGCCGCCGCCGCCGCCGGGCTGCGCTTCCCGCTGACGCTGGGTGGCAAGGGTTCGGCCACGGTCGGCGGGCTCATCGCGACCAATGCCGGGGGCACGCAAGTGCTGCGCCATGGTTCGATGCGCGCGCAAGTGCTCGGGCTTGAGGCGGTGCTGGCGGACGGGGCGATATGGTCCGCGCTGACCCCGCTCAAAAAAGATAACCGCGGGTTTGATTTGAAACAGTTGTTCATCGGATCCGAAGGCACACTGGGGATCATCACCGCTGCCACGCTCAAGCTTGAGCCGGCGATCGCGCAGCGCACAGTGTTATGGGCTGGGCTGGCCAGTATCCAGCATGCCCGCCAGTTGCTGTTGCAGGCTCAGGCGGCGCTGGGCGATGCGCTTGAGGGGTTCGAGGTGATCCCGGCCAATTGCCTCGCTGCGGTAATGGTGCAGTTGCCTGGCGCGCGCGCGCCGCTGGGCGGACCGCACGCCTGGCACGCGCTGATCGAACTGGTCTGCAGCGATCCGGCAGCGGATATGGCAGGCTCGGCCGAACACCTGCTCGGCTCCGCGCTGGCCAAGGGAACGATCGAAGATGCGACCATCGCCGCCTCTGAAAGTCAGGCCGAAGCATTTTGGGCCTTGCGCGATGCAATCTCGGGCGCGTTGCGCGCCAAGGGTGCGGCCGTGCAGCATGATATTTCGGTGCCGGTGGCGCAGATGGCCGATTTCGTCACAATGGCAGTCTCCGCGATCGAACAGGCCTGGCCCGGCTGCACTGCCTTTGGATTCGGGCATTTGGGGGACGGTAATGTGCATTTCCACGTCACCGCCCCGCCCGGCGCTGCGCGCGGCGAATGGGAGGAGGGCGAGGGTAAGGCAGTCAGCCGGATGGTCCACGATCTGGTCACGCAGTGGCAAGGGTCAATTTCGGCCGAGCACGGGATCGGGCAGATGAAGCGCGATGAACTCGCGCGGCTGGGCGATCCGGTGACACTGAATCTGATGTCGCGGGTTAAAGCCGCGCTCGATCCTGAGGGATTGCTCAATCCGGGCAAGCTGCTCGTGCTTGCGCCGCGCGGCACCAACGCTTAAAGGCGCGGGTTCGCGCTGCAATCAAGCGGCTAAAACAGATTTCTAACCCGGAGAGTTACCCATGGCCAGCGCGCCGCAAGCCGCCAATTTGCCGATGTTCTACAAAGACCTGATGCCGCTGAACAGCCGCGATCACGGCGGGTGGAGCGCCAAGTCGACCGATCATGCCACGTGGATCGTCGGCGAGCATGCCATTCCATTGACGGCCGAGGAATTCGTTCACGCCTCACGCACCTTTCCGATTGTGTTTTCTGCCGCCGAGCAGCCGGTGCCACTGGCGTTGATGGGGCTGAACGAGGGGGTCAACACCTACTTCGACGATAGCGGTAAACTGAGCGAACAGGTATATGTGCCCGCTTATGCCCGCCGCTATCCGTTCATGCTGGCCCGGCTCTCGCCAGACAGCGAAGAGCTGTCGCTGTGCTTTGATCCGACCAGCGAACTGGTTGGCGAATTCGACGACGGCAACAAGCTGTTCGACGGCGAAGAGCCGAGCGATTCGTGCAAGGCCACCCTTGAATTCTGCCGTAACTTCGAAGAAGCGGGCTTCCGCACCACGGCGTTCGTCGAAGAGCTGGTCAAGCATGGCCTGCTGATGGACGGCGAAGTCTCGATCCAGCAAAACGGCACCGAGCAGCCGTTCATCTACCGCGGCTTCAAAATGATCGATCAGGAAAAACTGCGCGATCTACGCGGCGACGTGCTGCGCACGATGAACCAGAACGGCATGCTGGCGCTGATATTTGCGCATCTGTTCAGCCTTGAGCACATGAGCGAAGTGTTCGCGCGGCAGGTGCAGCAAGGCAAAGGGCCGATTCCCGCGCTGCCTACCTTACCTGCCTAACTGATTCGTTTATCGAACCAACGCTTGGCGCGATTCCGGAAAGTCCGGGATTCGCGCCATTCGTTTGCCCGGATTATCAGCACGCTTGCATCAACGCTCGGGCATGCTTATCTTCGCCAAGTCTGCTCGCGCTACCCTCATGGCGCGGTCAGAATTGGTGCACTTTGTGCACCTCCTCCCTGAACCTCAGCCACCTCGTGCGATTGCACGGGGTGGTTTTTTATCGGGTTACTCGGCAGCGTTTGCCCAAGGGTCGCCCCAGTGCTTTCCGCGCTGCAACTGGCCCAGTTCAGCCACTTCGCCCGCGAGCCGCCGAACCAGCCCGGTCAACAGGTTGGCCATGGCGGCAAATCCGCTGCCCGGTTCAACCAGCCGCGCGTCAAGGTAGCTCGACCGATCAATCTCAACCTGCAGGGCGTGCAATCCAGCAGCGGGGTCGGCATGGCGTTCCAGCACATAGCCGCCCGAATATGGCTGGTTGTGCGCCGCCCCGCGCCGCATTTCGGCAAAGTAGCTAAAGCAGCTGCCGACCAGTGCTCCGCTGCATGACGCGCCGAAGCGGTCCCCCAACACGAAATCGGGCGCGGGCTGGCCACCGCGAAAGCCCAGCGGCGGCATCGAATGCAGATCGAGCAGCAGCGCTGCCCCCCACCGGTCACGCAAGCCTTGCAGCGCCTCGGCCAGACAAGCATGATAGGGTTCGTGGATGGAATTGATCCGGGCGGCCAGATCCTCCTCATCATGGCGACGTTTCCACAGCTCGCCCAGCCCGGGCAAGCGGCGCGGGATCAACCCCAGCCCGCTGCGCACACGCATCCCCGGCGTGTAGCTGCCGACGCTATCGGGGCGGCCGCGCGCAAACATATCCCAATCGACATCGTCGGTCGCCCGGTTGAGATCGATCATGGCGCGCGGAGCGTTCGCCACCAGCAGTGCCGCCCCGGTTTCGCGCGCGACATGCACGGCCAGCCGGTCAACGTAGCGATCTTCCAGCTTAAGCGTCGCAAACCGCGGATTGCGCATCCGTTCGAGCAGGCTGCTGGGATAAGCCCGCCCGGCATGGGGCACCGCGATCAGCAGGGGCAACGCCGAGGGCTGTGGCGCGATAATCGAAAATGCCGGAATCCCGTTGGTGCCGGGGATCAGGCCGCCTTCATATCGCGGCGAATCGCCTGTCTGCCCGGAGTTTGCGCTCATTGCGAACTTGCTGGCCTGTGGCGGAGCTTGTGTCAAAGTAAGTCAGCACCAAACATGGACGGGATTGTTAACCAGATTGCGGCTATAAGCTGGTCCTCGCGGCGCAGCCAGGCGGCGCGATGTTATGCCTAGAGTGGAACCAGACCGCGATGATCCGCATCCTGCTTGCCGAAGACGAAGACGCCATGCGCACCTATCTGGCGCGTGCGCTGGAAAATGCCGGTTACGATGTAACCGCGGTTGATCGCGGGACCCTGGCGGTGCCATTGCTTGAGGATGGCGATTATGACCTGCTGCTGTCGGACATCGTCATGCCCGAAATGGACGGGATTGAACTGGCGCAGCGCTGCGCCGAGATCAGTCCGCGAACCAAGGTGATGTTCATTACCGGGTTCGCTGCGGTTACGCTCAAGGCCAGCCGCGAAGCGCCGCAAGCCAAAGTCTTGTCAAAGCCGTTCCACCTCAAAGACCTGGTGATGGAGGTCGAGCGCATTTTCGGCCAGCCAGCGCAGGCGACGGTCTAACCGCTTTCCGGCATCTAACTGCTTGCAAGCAGGCGGGAGCCTCGTTAATGGCGCACCCCTGCCCGCTGGACCAGTCCTGAGGCGCAGACCGAATGGTGCGGGCGTATAGCTCAGTGGTAGAGCACTATGTTGACATCGTAGGGGTCGCAAGTTCAATCCTTGCTACGCCCACCATTCGCAAAAGGGCCCCGGTTTTCCGGGGCCTTTTTCATTTTCACACCCGCGCGGGACTACTTGCCCTGCCAGTTGGGCTTGCGCTTTTCGGCAAAAGCCAGCGAACCTTCGCGGGCATCGGCGCTGACGAATACCGGCGCGATGTAAGCTGCCTGTTTCTGCCACATCTCGGCATCGGACCAGCTGTGCGATTCGCGCACGATAGCTTTCGAGGCGATCAAGGCCAGCGGGCCGTTTTCGGCAATGGTGCGCGCCAGTTCCTTCGCGCCTTCGAGCGCCGGACCTTCGACAATGCGGTTGATAAAGCCCAGTTCATAAGCCCGCTTGGCGTCGATGAAATTTCCGGTCAGTGCCAATTCCATCGCGACCCGCGGCGGGATCTGGCGCGGCAGTTTGATCAACCCGCCAGCGGCAGCGGCCAGCCCGCGCTTGGCTTCGGGGATGCCGAATTTCGAGGCTGAGTTGGCGACGATCAGATCGCACGACAGTGCCAGTTCCATCCCGCCAGCCAAGGCATAGCCGTCGACCGCCGCAATCACTGGTTTCTTCGGGGTCCATTCGGTCAGGCCCCCGAACCCGCGGCCTTCAACGCTGGGCCGCTCACCCCGCAGGAACCCCTTGAGGTCCATGCCCGAACAAAACGTCCCGCCCGCGCCGGTCAGGATCGCGCAGCGCAGCTCGGGTTCGGCTTCGAGCCGGTCCATCGCGGCTGAAATGCCTTCGGCTGCCGCCTTGTTCATCGCATTCTTGGCTTCGGGCCGGTTGATCGTGACGATCAGGACGCCGTCTTCAATTTCGATCAGGACTTCGCCCAAGGCTTGTGGGGTCTCGCTCATGTCAGAATTCCTCTCGCTGACTGTTTAACCGACCGATTAAAGCGCCGTCCGTCCCGCGTCCAGCCCTTACTTGCGCACACGTATCGCTCTGCTAAGGGAAGCCGCAACTCCCCGGCGAAAGACGAGACAGCGAATGGCCAAGATCAAGGTGAAAAACCCAGTCGTCGAAATCGACGGCGACGAAATGACCCGCATTATCTGGCAGTGGATTCGCGAACAGCTGATCCTGCCCTATCTCGACATCGACCTGAAATATTACGATCTCTCGGTTGAAAAGCGCGATGAGACCAGCGACAAGATCACAGTCGATTGTGCCAATGCGATCAAGCTTTACGGCGTCGGCGTGAAATGCGCGACGATCACCCCGGACGAAGACCGGGTGAAGGAATTCAACCTCAAGAAAATGTGGAAGAGCCCCAATGGCACGATCCGCAATATCTTGGGCGGCGTGGTGTTCCGCGAACCGATCGTGATGCAGAACGTCCCCCGGCTGATCCCGGGCTGGACTGACCCGATCGTGGTGGGCCGCCATGCCTTTGGCGATCAATACAAAGCAACCGACTTTCTGGTCCCCGGCCCCGGCAAGCTGCGGCTGGTGTGGGAAGGCGATGATGGCAGCCGGATTGACGAAGAGGTGTTTCACTACCCATCGCCCGGCGTTGCGCTGGCGATGTACAACCTTGACGATTCGATCCGCGATTTTGCCCGGGCCAGCCTCAATTACGGACTTGGCCTCGGCTGGCCGGTATATCTTTCGACCAAGAACACCATTCTCAAAGCCTATGATGGCCGGTTCAAGGACTTGTTCCAGGAAGTGTTCGACACTGAGGGTTTCAAGGAAAAGTTTGCAGCGGCCGGGATCACTTACGAACACCGCCTGATCGACGATATGGTCGCCTCGGCGCTCAAGTGGTCGGGCAAATTCGTCTGGGCCTGCAAGAACTACGACGGCGATGTCCAGTCGGACCAGGTCGCGCAAGGGTTTGGCTCGCTTGGTCTGATGACCTCGGTGCTGATGACCCCCGATGGCAAAACGGTGGAAGCTGAAGCGGCGCACGGCACCGTCACCCGCCATTACCGCCAGCACCAGCAAGGCAAAGCGACCAGCACCAACCCGATAGCTTCGATCTTCGCCTGGACTCGCGGGCTGATCTATCGCGGAAAATTCGACGAAACCCCCGATGTGGTGCGCTTTGCCGAAACGCTGGAGCGGGTCTGCATCGATACTGTCGAAAGCGGCAAAATGACCAAGGATCTCGCGATCCTGATCGGCCCCGATCAGGCGTGGCTGACCACCGAGGGCTTTTTTGCGGCGGTGGTGGCGAACCTCGAAGTCGAAATGCAAAACTGGAAGTAACGGGGGCTGGCTCAGCGCGGGCGCGCGATGGGCGAACGTACGTGCTCCTGCCGTACCCCGTGACCGATAAAATGGCCGGGGATCCGGCGCAGCAGCGCGAAGCGGTTGAGCAAACGCAGCGGCAACGGCGGCGGCGCAGTTACCCGCGCCGCGCCGCTGACAATCGGGCGCAGCATCCGTTCATGCATCGCGCGCTGGGCGCTTTGCACCAGCCGGGTCGGCAACAACCGCCGCGCTTGCACCTGGCGCAATAGTTGATCGACCGGTTCACCG
>JANMBA010000110.1:0-5924 GCA_031360105.1 Novosphingobium sp. | reverse complement strand
ACATCACGTCTGAATAGATGTCGATTGTCAGCTTGGTCGCTTCGGTCATTGGCTGAGCCACCATTTGAGGAGATGATGCGCAATCGCGAACGGCGGCGGGGCGATGAACCGTGCGTCCTCATTGCCCGCCATCGCCGCGATCACTTCGGCGCGGGTGAACCAGTCGGCTTCGTCGAGTTCGGTCGTGTCAATCGTGATCGCCGGCTCATCGGTGAAGGAGTGGCAGGCGATCATCAGGCTGGACGGGAACGGCCACGGCTGGCTGGCGACGTAGCTGACATCGCGCACGATCAGCCCGGCCTCTTCGTGAATCTCGCGCGCGACGGCTTCCTCGATGCTTTCCCCCGGCTCGACAAACCCGGCCAGCGCGGAAAACCGCTTGGGCGGAAAGCGCGGCTGGCGGCCAAGCAGCAGATTGCCCTGATGTTCGACCAACATGATCGTGACCGGATCGACCCGGGGATAATGCTCGGCTTTGCAAGCACCGCCGCAGCAATTACGCTGCCAGCCGCCCTTGGCCAGCACCGTGGCCGCGCCGCAGCGCGCGCAGAACCGGTGCCGCGCATGCCAATCGACCAGCGCCCGGGCCGCGCCATAGGTCGCCAGTTCCGGCCCATCGAGCGCCGCCATCGCCGCCCACAACCGGGGGTTAGCGGGGGCAACGCTGCCGATCAGCCCCGGTGAAACTTCGGCGAAACAGGCTTTGCCGTTCGCGAGACCAAGGAACACCAGCTCGCTATCGGACGCAGCATCGGCCAGCGTGCCCCAGGTCAGCTGGCCATCAGGATCAATCACCGGGTCCAGCCCATCGAGCCGCAGCAGCCGCGCGCGCCAATCCATCAGCGCGGTCAGCGCGGCCGGATCAGCGCGGGTATGATCCGCCCGGTCAAGCCCGGCCCCGGCAAAGGCAATCGCGCTGGCGGTCATGCCTGCTTCGCCGCCATCGCGGTCAGATCAGCGCCGACCGCCTTGGGAAATTCCTTGAGGATCGGCAATTTGTCCTGCGGCATATATTGCACATACAAGCTGGTGCGCAGGCCCAGCTTCATCTGCGCAAAACCGATGGTCCCAGCCGCACCCGACCAACCGTAGAGTCCTTCGTCCTTGCCGGTGCCGACGATCCCACCCGCGCCGAATTGCTGCCCGGCCACCCAGGTGCCGGTCAGATCAGCCGTAACGGGCAGCAGGTTCGACGTGCCCAGCCGCACCGCCGCTTCGCTCATCACGCGGGAAGTTCCGGACTGACCCAGGTTGACCAGCATCGCCAGAAAGCGGTCAAAATCGGCCGGGCTGGTAACCAGCCCCGATCCGCCAAACGCGAACGGTACCGGGTCTTGATAAATCGAGCTGCCCGGACGGTCAAATGCGAACGGGCGGCCGAATACATAGGCATAATTGGTGGTCAGGTGTTCGCTGGCGCTGGCTGGCACCTGGAAATAGCTGCTGGTCATCTCCAGCGGGCCGAGCAGCCGTTCGCGCAGGAACGCCTCGAAGGTCATCCCCGCCGCGCGCCCGATCACCAGTCCGAGCACGTCGAGTGCCATCGAATAGGACCATTTGGTGCCCGGCTCGGCGATCAGCGGGACGCTGGCCGCCAGCCGGAGAAATTCATCCGGCCCAGGAGTCGGCGGGCCATCGTTCACGCCTTTTATCTTGCGTTTTGACACCAGCCCGGGATTGACCCCCAGCCGCCGCAATTCATCGCCGACCTTGTTTTTGCCCACCACCGCATAACCAAGCCCGCTGGTGTGCGTGAGCAAGTGACGGATGGTGATCTGCGTCTTGGCTGGAACCGCAGCGAGGCTTTTCTTCGGATCGATTGCCACCTGCATCTGCCCAAATTCCGGGACGAAATCGGCCATCGGCTGGTCGAGCCGCAGCTTGCCATCAGCGATCAGGATCATCGCGGCCATTCCGGTCAGCGGCTTGGTCATCGAATAGGCGCGGAACATGCTTTGCGGGCCATCGGCGTCCTTGTCATCGAACCCTTCAAGCCCGCGCGCGATAAATTGCGGCGGGGCGGCGTGCCAGCCCAGCGCAGCGACCATACCGGAAACTTTGCGCGCCTTGACATAGCGGTCCAGGAGCGCTGTGACGGTCGGCCACTGCCCCTCAGCCGCGCCCAGTTCGGCGGCCCGCGCCAGCGCTGCGCCGAACGGCAGCCCGGCCATCGCTCCGGCCCCGCCCAGCAAAGCGCTGGCGCGCAGCAGATCGCGGCGTGATATATCGAGGTAAGTCACTCAAGCTTCTCCCAGCCAATCAAGCGGCCAGCACCAACCGTGCCGCCTTAGCGAACAGCGTAGGCAACCCGGCCTCAGCCAGCCGGTCAAGCGCCCACCATTCGCCCATTTGATCCGCCAGCCTAGAGCAATCGCGGCCCGAATAAACCATCAATTGCAAATCAAGATCGAAATGGGTGAAGCTGTGGCGGACTGACCCGGCGATCGTCCACGGCCCGTCCAGCGGCGGCGCGGCATTGCCATCGGCGCGCACGTTCCAGCCGTCGTCGGGCAAGGCCATCATCGCGCCAAGCATCCCCGTGTCCGCGCGCCGGACTAGCCAGATTTGGCCTTCACGCACAATCCAGAACGCCCGCCCGCGCCGCTGCAGCTTGGCCTGCTTGCGCGGCTTGACCGGGAACTGCTCGGCCCCCAGCGCCTGCCCGGCGCAGTGCGCGGCCAGTGGGCACAGCAGACAGCGCGGTGCCCGCGACGTGCAGATAGTCGCGCCCAGGTCCATCATGGCTTGCGCAAAATCGCCGGGCCGTGCCGCCGGGGTCAGCGCATCCACCCGCGCCCGGATCGCGCCGCGTGCTTGCGGCAATGGCGTATCGATCGCGTAGAGCCGCGTGATCACCCGCTCGACATTGGCATCGACCACCGCCGCGCGCCGGCCAAAGGCAATCGCGGCAATCGCGGCGGCGGTATAGGCTCCCAGCCCCGGCAGCGCGCGCAGTTCGGCTTCGGTGCCCGGGAAAGTCCCGCCACTCGCCGCGACCGCTTTTGCGCAAGCAATCAGATTGCGCGCGCGGGCGTAGTAACCCAGCCCCGCCCACGCGGCCATCACCGCGCCGGCATCCGCTGCGGCGAGCGCATGGACATCGGGCCAGCGGGCCAGGAATTTGGCGTAATACGGCGCGACTGCGGCGGTCGTGGTCTGCTGGAGCATCACTTCGGACAGCCACACCCGGTACGGATCAGGCGGCGGCGTCCCCGGCGCGCTACGCCACGGCAGGTTGCGGTGGTGCTGATCGTACCAGCCGAGCAGCAGCTCGGGAATCGTCGCGGCGCTGGCATCCATCGCGGCGCTATGGCATTAGCTAAGCCATAATGGAACGGGACACAAAACCAGCCAAATCAGCGGCGCGGCGCTATGAGCGACCGCGCGGCGGGGCTGCGCGCCCGATCGCAGAACTGATGCCCGAAGTGGGCCGCACTGCATTTCGGCGGTTCGGCTTCGTGCAATCGAGCGTGGTAACCCGCTGGCCCGAGATCGTCGGCGAGCGGCATGCCCGGGTCTGCATGCCCGAAGCGATCCGCTTTCCCCCCGGCGAAAAAAGCGACGGTATCCTGCAATTGCTGGTGGTGCCCGCGCACGCGCCGATGATCAGCCATGTGATCCCAGAGATTATCGAGCGGGTGAACCGCTTCTTTGGCTACAACGCGGTCACCCGGGTTAAACTTCGGCAAGGCGCGGTTCAGCCGCCGCCCGCCAAGGAACGTCCCACTGCGCCGCCATCGCTCCGGCCGATCCCGTTCGAACTGGGGGAAAGCTTGCGCGATATCGGCGATCCGGAACTGCGCACGGTGCTCGAATCACTCGCGCGGAGCCTGGGCACAGCGGCGGAGGACGAACCTAAGTGAAGCGAGCTGCCCGCACCGCGATCCTTGCCGCAGCCGCGCTGTTGCTGAGCGGCGCTGCGCCCAAGACCGTCGGCTGGAACACCACCGTCGCGCTGACCGCAGCGGGCGGTCACCTGATCGGCAATCCCGCCGCGCCCGTCAAGCTGATCGAATATGTCAGCTATACCTGCGCGCAGTGCGCCACCTTTATGATCCAGTCCGAAGCTGCGCTGCAAATCGGCTACGTCGCTTCGGGCAAGCTCTCGATCGAACTGCGGCATCTGGTCCAAAGCCCGATTGATCTGGCCGCAGCACTGCTGGCCAGCTGCGGACCAACCGCAAAATTCGCGCTGAACCATGCCACGCTGATGCGCAGCCAAACCAGCTGGCGGCAGACGTTTGAGCGCGCTGGGGCAGCGCAGAAACAGCGCTGGGTAACCGGCTCACTGCTCACCCGCAATCGCGCCATCGCCAGCGATCTGCACTGGTTTGAACTGATGGAAGCGCGCGGCTATGACCGCATCACCACCGAAAAATGCCTGGCCGACCAAGCGGTCGCAAACCGGATTGGCGAACAGAGCAAAGCCGGTTATGCCAGCGGCATTACCCTGCCTCCCAGTTTCACACTCAACGGCACCTTGCTCGACACTGTTCACACCTGGTCCGAGCTGCGCCCCCAAATCGATGCGAGCCTGTAACATGTCCAAGACGATCTTTGCTGCGCTGACCCTCGGCTTGCTGGCGCTTGGTGCAACTGCACCGGTGGCGGGCAAACCCGCAGTCCGTCACAAGCCTGTTGCCGCAGTCCCGGCGGGCCAGCAGTGGGACCAGACGGTGACCATGACCGCCGACGGATTCCCTGTGCTGGGCAATCTGGCCGCACCGGTCAAACTGGTCGAATTCATTTCTTATACGTGCAGCCATTGCGCTGAGTTTTCAAAGGAATCGAAGCTGGCGCTGAACAGCGGTTTGGTTCGGCAAGGCAAAGTCTCGCTCGAACTGCGCCCGTTCCTGCGCAGCGCGGTTGACGAAACGCCCTCGCTGCTCGCGCTGTGCGGCCTGCCGAGCAAATACTTCGCCAACAGCGCGGCTTTGCTCGCGGCGCAGGCCACCTGGTTCAAGCCGCCGGCCGATCCCGACTATGCCAAACGCTGGGCCACGCTTGAAACCAAACCTGCCGAACAGCGCCGGATGGTTGCGGCGGATCTGGGTTTGTCCAAAATCATGCTTGCGCGCGGTTATACTACAGCAGAGCTGGATACCTGCCTGAACGATCAGGCCAAGCTGGATATTCTGGCCAAACAGACCGAATACGCTGGAACCACGCTCAAGGTGATTGGCACTCCCAGCTTCATGATCGACGGCAAATTGCAGGAGATTTACGGCTGGCCCGAACTTGCGCCGCGCCTGACGGCAGCGGTGGCCGCCGCCAAGCCAGCCCGCAAGATGTAATTCACCTGTGGAGAAGCGCACGCCCGCGCCCGCCAATCCTTCTGCCCTGCGCCAAACCCGCCTAACTTTCCCGACTCGAACTGTTAAGGAACCTGACGCGCCATGACCGCCACTCGCCCTTCATTTTCGGCCCGCCAGTTGCTGCTCGCCGCTGTTGCCGTTCCGCTCGCGCTGGGTCTGGCGGCTTGCAAAAAAGACGCTGACGGCGCTGCACCCGCTGGCAGCGCAATCGCCAAAGTGGCCGCTCCCGCCGGGCAAAAGTGGGAAGGCGTGGTCACCGCCACGGCGACCGGCGGAATGATGGCTGGCAACCCCGCTGCGCCGATCAAGCTGGTCGAATATGGCTCGCTCACGTGCCCGCACTGCGCGCGCTTTGCCGCCGAGGCGATGGCCCCGCTGATGAGCGAATTCGTTTCATCCGGCCGGGTCAGCTACGAATATCGCAGCTTCTTTATCCACCAGCAGGATCTACCGCTGACCATGTTGGTGCGCTGTGCGCCCAAGGAGAACTTCTTCCCGCTGGTCGAGCAGGTTTATGCCAATTACGATAATTTCGCGAAACTGCTCGAAGATCCAGCCGTGCAAAAAGCCGCCGAAGCGTCTTCCAGCCTGCCGCCCGGACAACGCCTG
>JANMBA010000064.1:0-4931 GCA_031360105.1 Novosphingobium sp. | reverse complement strand
GTTTCGGCCAGCGCTGAGCCCGCTGTGAGGCCAAAAAGCAAAGTGAATGTAGAAATGGCCTTCCGCACAAATAACCCCCCTAACTTGCGTTAATTGCAATAATTACTTCGATGAAGAATTTCTTGCAAGTTTTATCACTTGAAAACGTGAGTGTTGGTTTGCTTCCTTCTAATTACCGGTTGCCTAGGGCTGGCGCTGCGCCCCGCGCCTGCTAAGCTCGGCACCGTCCACCCGCAGGAGCCTGTCATGTCGCTAATCGTCCACCACCTTAACAACAGCCGCTCGCAGCGCGTGCTCTGGGCGCTCGAAGAGCTGGGCCTGCCGTACGAGATCAAGCACTATCAGCGCGACGCGGTGACTAACCTGGCCCCGCCCGAATTGAAGGCAGTTCATCCGCTCGGCAAATCGCCGTTGCTCGAAGATAATGGCACGGTGATCGAGGAATCTGGCGCGATTATCCAGCATCTGCTCGATACGTATGGTGAGGGCCGGTTCCAGCCCGCGCCGGGCACGCCCGCTGCGCTGCGCCACTTGCAATGGATGCATTTTGCCGAAGGCTCGGCGATGACCCCGATCCTGCTCCAGCTTTACTCCGCGCGCCTGGGTGATGCTGCCGCTCCGTTGCAGCCGCGGATCAGCGAGCAGTTGACGAGCCAGTTCGCCTATATGGAAAGCCAGCTTAGCCGAGCGGGTCACTTCGTGGGCGATGGCTGGACCGGCGCGGACATGATGATGAGCTTCCCCGCAGAAATTGCGGTAATGCAGGGGCAGGGTGCGGCTTACCCCAAATTGGCCGCATTCGTCGCGGCCATCCACGCGCTGCCCAAATGGCAAGCGGCGCGTGAAAAAGGCGGCGCGTACTACGCCTTTTGATGCGGCCGACGTTTGATCTGATCGGTTTGCCGAGCGACTGCAATTCGTCGTTCGAACGCGGCCCGGCCTTGGCACCGCCGCTGATCAGGGCCGCGTTGTGGTCTGATCGCGGTAACGCAGCAGCCGAAGATGGCCGCGAAATCGGGGTCGATTTCGACATCGCGGACTGCGGCGATCTGCCGCTGCTCGAGCATCCTGCCGACGACGAAGCGATCGCCGCCGCAGTCCGCGCCAGCATTGCCGTGCACCGGGTTCCGCTGCTGCTCGGCGGCGATCACGCGATGACCCATCCGGTCGTGCGGGGGGTGCATGCCGCGCACGGGCCAGTCTCGATCCTGCATTTCGATGCGCACCCAGATCTTTATACGAACTTCGGCGATAATCCGCGCAGCCATGCCTCGCCATTTGCCCGGATCATGGAAGCGGGCCTCGCCAAGCGGCTGGTTCAGGTCGGCATCCGCACGCTTAACCGCGAATGCCGCGATCAGGCCGCGCACTTCGGTGCCGAGATCATTCCGATGGAGAATTTCTCGCCGGAGTGCGTGCCAGTTCTTGCGGGTCCGCTGTACATCAGCATCGATCTTGACGGGATTGATCCGTCGGAAGCGCCCGGGGTCTCGCATCCCGAACCTGGCGGGTTGACCGTGCGCGAGGTGCTGGCGGTGCTACGGCGGCAAACTGCGGTGATCGTCGGGGCCGATGTGGTCGAATACAATCCGCACTTCGATCAGCACGAGCGCACCGCAATTCTGGCGGCCAAGCTGGTCCGCGAGCTTGCCGCGCTTGCCACCCGCAATCTTGCGCTGGGTGGCCAACCAGCGCCCGAATAGACGCTTGTGCCGTAGCCGGGCTGCGCTTAGCTTTATGCCATGACGACAGGAACCGATTGGCGCGACGTGGTAGGGCGCAACTGGGCCGAGAATTACCGGCTGACCGATCGGGCTTTTTCCGGCCTGACCGAACGGCTGCTGGCGCGGATTGGTGGCTGCGAGGGCACCGGCACGCTCGACATTGGCTGCGGCGCGGGCGAATTGTCGCTGGCGATCGCGCGGGGCAATCCGCAGACCAAGGTGATCGGCGTCGATGTGTCCGTTGCGCTGCTGTCGGCGGCGCGGACGCGCGGCGATACCTTGGGCAATGTCGATTTCGTTGAAGCTGACGCAGCGCATTGGAAGCCCACCGGGTTTGCGCCCGATCTGCTGGTCTCCCGCCACGGGGTGATGTTTTTCGATGTGCCGGTGATGGCTTTCGCTAATCTGCACGCACTGGCCGCGCCGGGCGCGCGACTGATCTTCTCATGTTTCCGCAGCGTCAAATTGAACCCGTGGGCGGCGGATTTGGCGGCCTTGCTTGATTTGCCCGCGCTTGGTGAGGGCACCGCGCCCGGGCCGTTTGCCTTTGCCGACGAAGCGCATGTGCGCGGCATTCTTGACAACTCTGGCTGGCAGGACGCGGCGCTGCAGCCCGTGGATTTTGCCTATATTGCCGGGGTCGGGGAAGATCCGGTTGAGGATGCAATGCAGCTGTTTCGCCGGATTGGCCCAGCGGCGGCCGCGCTGCGCGCGCTGACCGGGGATAACCTCGCGCGGGCTGAAGGCTGGATCCGTGAGTGGGTGGCAGCGCATCGCAGCGGCAATCTGGTGGCATTTCCGGCGGCGGCCTGGATCGTCTCGGCGCAGCACTGAGTTTGGACCAAGCAGGCTCTCTGGCTGTGGTGGTCAACGCATCGGGCGGTCGGGCTTCGCGCGAAGGTGCGGGGCTGGGTGACCAGTTGATCGCAGCTTTCGCCGAACAGGGGGCTAAAGTTGATCCGCAACTGGTTGAGGGCAAAGCGATCGCGCAAACCATCGCCGATCAGCGGGCCGCGAGCGTGGTGGCAATCGGCGGCGGCGATGGCACGCTGGGCGGCGCGGCCGAACTGCTGAGCCGCAGCGGCCAGACCATGGCGGTGCTGCCACTGGGCACGCTCAATCACTTATCGATCGATCTGGGCATACCGGCCGATCTGTCCGAGGCGGCGCAAATTGCCGTGAGCGGCCAGACCCGGACGATCGATCTCGCGCAAGTTGGCGAGCAGGTGTTCGTCAACAATGCCTCGGTCGGGCTGTACACCAAACTGGTGCGCGCGCGTGATGCGCAGGCGCTGCCAAAAGCGCTGGCGACAATCCCGGCGGCTTGGACCGTGCTGCGCGGCTTCAAAGTGCGGCGGCTCGAGCTGGAAATCGGTGGGACGCGGCAGTGCGTCGAAACCCCGCTGCTGTTCATCGGCAACAATCCGTACACCATCACTGGCAAGCGGCTGGGCCAGCGCGAGGCGCTCGATACCGGTCAACTGGGCCTCTATGCCGTGCGCCCCAGAAGCGCGCTGGGGCTGATCTGGTTCGCGCTGCGGGCGCTGCTGGGCCGGGCCGATCCAGCGCGCGATTTCATCGATGTCAGCAATTGCGCCGCGTTTACGCTGCTGGGCAGCGGGCCGATCGATGTGGCGCATGACGGTGAAGTGACCCGGATGCAATTGCCGCTGCAGTTCCGTTCGCTGCCCGGCGCGCTCAAGGTCAAGGTTCGTGGCTGAGCCGAACCGCAGTTTCGCGCTTGTTCATGGCTGCATCTGGCTCTAATCGGCCAAAGCTATGACTTCAACGAACGAAATCCGCCGATCCTTCCTCGACTACTTCGGTAACCACGGCCACGCCGTGGTGCCGTCGGCGTCGCTGGTGCCGTATAATGATCCGACGCTGATGTTCGTCAACGCCGGGATGGTGCCGTTCAAAAACGTCTTCACCGGGCTTGAAACCCGCGAGACGCCGCGCGCCACGTCCAGCCAGAAATGCGTCCGCGCCGGGGGCAAGCACAACGATCTGGACAATGTCGGCTATACCGCGCGGCATCACACGTTTTTTGAGATGCTCGGCAACTTTTCGTTCGGGGACTATTTCAAAGAGCAGGCGATCACCCATGCCTGGGGTCTGTTGACCAACGAATGGGGACTGCCCAAGGATAAGCTGACCGTCACGGTCTATCACACCGATGATGAGGCGTTCGAGCTGTGGCGCAAGATCGCCGGGCTGCCCGAACAGCGGATCATCCGCATCCCGACCTCGGACAATTTCTGGTCTATGGGCGATACCGGGCCATGCGGGCCATGCAGCGAGATTTTCTACGATCACGGTGACCACATTCCGGGCGGTCCGCCGGGATCACCCGACGAGGACGGCGACCGGTTTATCGAGATCTGGAACCTGGTGTTCATGCAGTTTGAGCAGGCCGCCGATGGCAGCCGCACCGAACTGCCCAAGCCCAGCATCGATACCGGCATGGGGCTGGAACGGCTGGCGGCGGTGTTGCAGGGCCAGCACGACAACTATGAGACCGATACCTTTCGCGCGCTGATCGCGGCGTCGGAAAGCCTGACCGGGGTTGCGGCAACGGGCGAGCACCGGGCCAGCCACCGGGTGATCGCCGATCACTTGCGCTCGGTCAGCTTCCTGCTGGCTGACGGGGTGCTGCCGGCCAGCGAGGGACGCGGTTATGTGCTGCGCCGGATCATGCGCCGCGCAATGCGCCACGCGCATCTGCTCGGCGCAAAGGATCCGCTGATGCACCGGCTGGTGCCGGCCTTGGTGACCGAGATGGGGCAGGCCTATCCCGAACTTGGCCGCGCGCAGCCGCTGATCGAGGAGACCTTGGCGCGCGAGGAAGTGCAATTTCGCCGCACGCTCGCCAATGGACTCAAGCTGCTTGAGGAAACCACCGGCGAGCTGGTTGCAGGCGCCGAGCTGCCCGGCGAAACTGCGTTCAAACTCTATGACACGTTCGGCTTTCCCTACGATCTGACCGAGGATGCGCTGCGTCCGCGCGGGATCGCGGTGGACCGTGCCGGGTTCGATGCGGCGATGGCCAAGCAGAAGGCAGCTGCCCGCGCGGCGTGGAAGGGCAGCGGCCAAGCCGCTGACAGCGAGGTGTGGTTCGATATCGCCGAGCGCATCGGCGCGACCGAATTCACCGGTTACTCGTCCGACACCGCCGAAGCGCAAGTGTTCGCACTGGTCAAAGATGGC
>JANMBA010000044.1:0-8781 GCA_031360105.1 Novosphingobium sp. | reverse complement strand
GTTTCAGCCCACCGGCTCGCCACCGCCGCCGGGCTCGATGTGCTCAAGAACGGCGGCAATGCAGTCGATGCGGCGGTCGCGGTCGCCTATGCCTTGGCGGTCACCTTTCCCGAGGCGGGCAACATCGGCGGCGGCGGGTTTATGACCATCCGGCTGGCCAATGGCCGCAGCACGTTCATCGATTTTCGCGAAACCGCCCCCGCCGCCGCCACTGCCACCATGTATCAGGACGCGGCCGGGAACGTCGTGCCGCTGCGCTCGACCCGCGGCTTCCTCGCCGCAGGGATCCCCGGGACTGTCGCCGGGCTGGAACTGGCGCGCAGCAAATATGGCACCCGCCCCCGCGCGCCGTTGATGGCGGCGGCAATCCGCCTCGCCCGCACCGGCTTCGTGCTCGATCAAGGCGATGCCGATTTCCTCGCCGAAGGTGCGGAAGACTTCGCCAAAGACCCGGCCAGCGCCGCGATTTTCCTCAATCACGGCCGGCCGTGGCAAGCCGGGCAGCGCTGGGTCCAGGCCGATCTTGGCCGCACCTTGCAAGCCATCGCGGCCGGCGGCGCAGCGGCGTTCTATAACGGCCCGATTGCGGCACAGATTGCCAAGGCCAGCCAGCGCGGCGGCGGAATTATGACCCCCGCCGATTTTGCGGCCTACAAAGCGGTCGAGCGCAAGCCGATCGAATGCGATTACCGCAGTTACCACATCATCTCGGCGCCGCCGCCCAGCTCGGGCGGGATCGTGCTGTGCGAGACGCTCAATATCCTCGAAGGCTATCCAATGGGCAGCCTGGGCTTTCATTCGGCGCAAGGCGTGCATTACACCGCCGAAGCACTGCGCCGGGCGTTCCACGACCGCAACCTGAACCTGGGCGACCCGGATTTCGTCAAGGCTGACGTCACCAAATTCACCAGCAAAGCCTACGCGGCGCTACTGCGCGCGGGCATTTCGGCTGATCGCGCCACGCCGTCTTCCAGCTTGCCCGCTCCTGCTGCCAGCAAGGAAGGCCAAAGCACCACGCACTTTTCCATCGTCGATGCAGCGGGCAATGCCGTTTCGCTGACCTATACGCTCAACGACTGGTTCGGCGCGCGCGTTACGGCGGCGGGCACCGGGGTGCTGCTCAACGACGAGATGGACGATTTTTCAGCCAAGCCCGGCGCGTCCAATATGTTCGGGCTGGTCGAAGGCAGCAACAATGCAGTCGCGCCGGGCAAACGTCCGCTATCGTCAATGAGCCCGACGATCCTGACCAAAGACGGCCAGCTGCTGATGGTGATCGGCACGCCCGGCGGCAGCCATATCCCCACCGGCGTGCTGCAAGTGCTGATGGGGGTGATCGATTACGACATGACCCTGAGCGAGGCGATCGATGCGCCGCGGATCCATGCCCAGTGGCTGCCCGATGTAATCTATTACGAAAAAGACGCGCTGAGCGCCGATACGATGGCGGTGCTGAGCGCCAAGGGCCACTCGCTCGAGCTGATGCCGTACTGGAATCAAGTTGCGGCGATTCTGGTGGGCGGTCCGTCGCTGAAGGCGGTGCCCAATGCGGCAACTGGCAACCGCGCACGGCTGTATGGCGCAATCGATCCGCGCCTGCCGGTGGGCAATGCGCTTGGTTATTGATTGCAGGCGTGGCTGCCCCTAGGGCCAGCGCCATGCAAAGCTTCCCCGCCCCCGCGCTGGTGCGCGTCACTGAAATGACCCAGGCCGCCAGCGCCGATCCAGCGCGCGCGGTGTCATTTCAAGGCGCGCCCGGGTGTAACGGCCACCGCGCCGCGCTTGAGTGGAACCCCGATTGCCTGCCGCTGCCGTGCTTCAGCTTTGAAGACGCGCTTGAGGCGGTCAAGGATGGCCGCGCCGCGCATGCGATCATCCCGATTGAAAATTCGCAGCACGGCCGGGTTGCCGATATCCATTTCTTGCTGCCCGAAAGCGGCCTGAGCATCGTGGCCGAGCATTTCATGCCGATCCACCATGCCTTGATGGCGCTTGGCGACGGCCCGTTCAGCGCGGCCTATTCGCATCCGCAGGCGCTGGGACAATCGCGCTTTTTCTTGCGCGAGCGGTCGATTGTGCCGATGTCTTACGCCGATACCGCCGGGGCCGCGGCCTATGTCGCCGAGCTGGGCGATCGCAACGTAGCGGCGATTGCACCGATTATCGCGGCGGAACTCTATGGGCTCAAGGTGATCGCGCAAAACGTTGAGGACGCAGCCGACAATATGACCCGGTTCGTGCTGCTTGCGCGCGCGCGGCTCGATCCCGCCGCATTCGCCGGGCGCACCGCGATGACCACCTTCGTGTTTGAGGTGAAAAACATCCCCGCCGCGCTGTACAAAGCGATGGGCGGGTTCGCCACCAACGGGGTCAACATGACCAAGTTGGAAAGCTATCAGAAGGGCGCGAGTTTCTCGGCGACCACGTTCTACGCCGATATCGTTGGCGCACCGGGCGATCCGGCGGTTGACCGCGCGCTGGAGGAACTGGCGTTCCACTGCAAGGAGCTGCGGGTGCTGGGGACATATCCGCAGGAACGTGCGCGCGGATAATCCCAAACCAGCTGTTTCTGGCGCTTGCCCCGCCCCGCGCGGCATGCCACCTGTGGCGTAGTGACGATACCGGCACCGGCCATACAGGGGGCGCAATCGGCGCAAGATGCGGCGGCGGCGTGGCAACAGGTCCACGCTGACCCATCGATCCAATATGCCCCGGTTGATCTGGTGCTTGCGCCGGTCAAGACCCCCGAATGGCTGCTAGCCCTTGAGCGGATGCTGCGCGCCATTTTTGAACCGATTGGACGCGCGCTGGGGCTGTCATGGCCCATGCTGAAATGGGTATTGCTGGGCTTGGCACTGACGCTGATCGCCTATGCCGCGTGGCGGCTCAGCGAGCCGTTGCGCCACGGCTGGCAGCGCCGCCGGGTGAGTGGCGATGTACCCGAACCTGAATGGCTACCTGATAGCGCGGAGGCGCTGGCGCTGCTGGAAGACGCCGACCGGCTCGCCGCCGCTGGCCGCTATGACGAAGCCGCGCGGCTGCTGCTGCACCGCTCGGTCCAGCAGATCGGCGCTGCCCGGCCAGACTGGATCGGGCGCGCCAGCACCGCGCGGGAAATTGGCGCGATCGGCGCTTTGCCCGAGCGCGCCCGCAGCGCCTTTGGCCTGATCGCGGCACGGGTCGAACGCAGTCTGTTCGCGCTGCGCGCGCTCGATGCGGCGGATTGGCAAGCGGCGCGCCGGGCCTATTCCGAGTTTGCGCTGGAGCGCTTACCAGCCGGAATAGCGCAATGAACCCCGCGCGCAGCAGTCCGTTTTCGCCGCGGGTCGCGCTGGGCCTGGTGCTGGCCGGCGCGCTGGGGTTCATTGGACTGCTGTGGTCAATCGGCAGTGGCATGGCCGATCCTGCGCCGCAGCCCAGCGGCGCGCATGTTGGCGGCAAAGGACTGACCGGGTTTGCCGCGCTGGCCACCTACCTCAAAGCGCGGGATTATTCCGTAAGCGAAGGGCAGACGCGCGGCGCGCAGCAGCGCGCCGGGCTGCTGGTGCTGACCCCGCGCCACGATGCCAGGCCGGCCGATATCGCGCGGGTGATTGCCGATCACAGCAGTTCAGGTCCGACCCTGCTGATCATGCCCAAATGGCTGGCGCAGCCCTTGCCGCAGCCCCCGGCGTTTGCGCCTACGGGGGGCAGTCAGGCCAAAGTTCGCCCCGGCTTTGTGAGACTGGTGCAAGCCGCCGCGCCCGAGTGGAGCGGATTTCACGACGAGATTGCGGTGATGATCGCACCATTGGCGGGCAGCCCCGCGGCGCAGCGGTGGCGCGCTGACGGGATTGATGGCGTGATGCCGACAGTGCAAACTGTCGAATCTGGGCAAGGACGACAACTCGTGCCACTGGTCACGGCGGGCAGCGATGCCCGGATCGTCGCGGCCTATTTGGCCGATACCGGACGCTATCCAGCGCTTGATGCGATGGCAATGGGACCGCCCGCTGAAGCGAGCGAAGCTGACGTGCAAACCGGTCGGCCCGGCTATCCGCTGATCCTGGTGTTCGATCCTGACCTGCTCAACAACTACGGCATGGCGAAGCAAGCCAATGCCGTGCTGGCTGAGCGAATTGTCCAAGCCGCACTACGCGGGACTGAATCCAAAATCGTCTTCGACCTGACGCTGGCTGGCTACGCCCGCTCGCAAAGCTTGCTTGAGCTGGCCTTCACTCCGCCGTTTCTGGCTGCGACGCTGTGTCTGGTGCTGGCCGCCGGGGTGGCGCTGTGGCGGGCGTATCACCGCTTTGGCCCGCCGCTGCTGGCCGCGCGCTCAATCGCGTTCGGCAAGCGCACACTGATTGCCAATGCCGCCGGATTGCTGCGCCGGGCGCGGCGGCTGCACCTGCTGGGCGGACCCTATGCCGATGCCGCGCGTGAGCGGCTGGTCAAGGCGCTGGCGCTGCCCCAGAGGCTTGATCCTGCTGCCGCCGAAGCTGCGATTGACCGCGCGTTGGCGGTGCGTGCACCCGGGTCGGAATCCTTTTCGGCCACCTCGGCTGACTTGCACGCCGCACGCAAACCCCGTGATCTGTTGCGCGCGGCGCAGCGCCTGCATCTGCTTGAAAGGACCTTGCTGCGATGACCATTCCCGCGATGACTCTGGACGAGGTTAGCCAGCTGGCGGCAAAAATTCGCGGCCAGATCGGCAAGGCCGTGATCGGCCAGACGCCAACCATCGAAGCGCTGCTGACCGCGCTGCTCGCGCAGGGCCACGTCCTGCTCGAAGGCCCGCCGGGCACTGCCAAGACCTTTATGGCGCAGTGCTTTGCCGCCAGTCTTGGGCTGCATTTCGGGCGGATCCAGTTCACCCCTGATCTGATGCCGGGCGATATTCTGGGCTCCAACCTATTCAACTTCCAGACCAGCCAGTTCACGCTCACCCAAGGCCCGATCTTCTGCGAGCTGCTGCTGGCCGATGAAATTAACCGCACCCCGCCCAAGACGCAGGCCGCGCTGCTCGAGGCGATGCAGGAGCGACGAGTTACGCTCGATGGCACCGCGCATAGCCTGCCCGCGAATTTCCTGGTGGTGGCAACGCAAAACCCGATCGAAAGCCAAGGGGTCTATCCACTGCCCGAAGCGCAGCTTGACCGGTTTTTGTTCAAGCTGCTGGTACCGTATCCCAGCGCCGAGGAAGAGGCGCGGATCGTCGCCACCTATGGCGAGCGCGCCGGGCCATCGCGGCCGGCCGATCTGGGGGTTGAGGCAGTGGCAGACGCAGCCACGATCGCGGCGGCAGCGGCGGCGGTCAAAACCGTGACATTGGCGGATACGGTGACGGATTACATCGTCCGGTTGATCCGTTCGACCCGCGAAAGCGCCGATCTGGCCGCCGGGGCCAGCCCGCGCGCGGCCGTGTTGCTGGCCAATGCCGCGCGCGCCCGCGCTGCGCTGGAGGCGCGCGATTATGTCCTCCCCGACGACGTCAAGGCGCTCGCCGCCCCCGTCTTGCGCCACCGCCTGCTGCTGTCCCCTGCCGCTGAGATCGAGGGCAAGCAGGTCGAAGTGCTGGTCGCCGATCTGGTCGCCGCGACCGAGGCGCCGCGCTGATGCGGCGAGCGGACCCTTGGTCCTCTCTGCTTTTGCCCCCTCCCGCTTGGGCAAAAATGGAGCGGGTCTTTAGGTGACCACCCGCGCGTTCTTTGTGCCGACCGGCCGCGCAGCGCTGCTGGTCGCGGCGGCAGCCCCGGCGGCCTTGCTGCTGGCGGTGCTGGTGCCGGGCAGCTGGGCCGCCGCGCCGCTGCTGGGCAGCTTGGTGCTGGCCTTGGTGGTGCTCGATGCGCTGCTGGCCGGGCGCGCTGCTGGGCTCGACATAACGCTGTTGCCCGATGTTGAGGTCGGCGAGCCGGGGTGGCTGAACGTGCGGGCGCGGTTCGGCCACGGCTGGCGCAGCCGGGCCGACTGCGCGTTGGGCAGCGATGCCCGGCTGCTGCCCGGCGGTCTTGCCCGGGCGGCGCTGGTGCGCGGCGCGGACGCGGTGTGGGAGGCTCGGATCGAGTTTCGCCCGAGCCGGCGCGGCACCGCAGACTTTGAGGAGCTGTGGCTGCGCTGGACCGGCCCGCTGGGGCTGGGCGCACGGCAATCGCGCCGCGCGATTGATCGCAGCGTGCGGGTCTGGCCCAATATCGCGCCGGTGCGCTCGCCCGCCTTGCAAGCGTTCCTGCGCGATGCCCAGTTCGGGCTGATTGCGCGGCGGATTCGCGGCGAAGGGACGACATTTGAAGCGCTGAGCGAGTTCCAGCCCGGAATGGACAAGCGCCGGATCGACTGGAAGGCCAGCGCGCGCCACGCGCATCTCTATGCCAAGGAATACGAGGCCGAGCGCAACAACCAGATCGTGTTTGCGTTCGATTGCGGGCAGGCGATGTGCGAGCCCGTGGGTGGGCCAGCGGGCAGCAAGGACTCCGGGGTGCCCCGGATCGACCGCGCGGTCACCGCCGCGTTGACCAGCGCTTATGTCGCGCTCAAGGGCGGCGATCGGGTGGCCTTGTTCGGGTTTGCCGCGCGGCCCGAACTGTTCACCCCGTTCGTCAGCGATGCGCGCCAGTTCAAACGCTTGCAAGTGGCCGCCGCCGGGCTCGACTATCGCGCGCAGGAGCCCAATTTCACGCTCGCCTTGGCCACGCTCGCGGCGCGGCTCCAGCGCCGCAGTCTGGTGGTGGTGTTCTCTGACTTCACCGACCAGACCCGCGCGCAGCTGATGATCGAAAGCGCCGCGCGGCTGACCAAGCGCCATGTGGTGCTGTTCGTCACCATGCTCGATGAGGAACTGGGCGGGATCGCCACCGCCCCGCCCGAAGATATGCAGCAGCTGGCGATGGCGGTCAGCGCCGATGCGCTGCTGCGCCAGCGGGCCTTGGTGCTCTCCCAGTTGCGCCAGCGCGGGGTCGATGTGATCGAGGCCCCCTACGAATTGATCGGCACCCGGTTGATCGATGCCTATCTGGCGATCAAGCGCAGCGGCGCGATCGGGTGAGCGGCTGATGGCGATATTTTCCCGATCGAGCGGCGAGGAAGCCCGCGCAGAGGCCGCGATTGAGGCGGCGGCACTGCGCTCTGACCGCTTTCGCCAAGAGCGCGAGACCGACTGGCGGCGGCTGGAGGCGGTGGTGACGCGGATGGAAGCCGGACGGCTGCGGAAAATCCCCGATGCCGATGTGCTTGAATTGCCGGTGCTGTATCGCACGGTTGCCTCCAGTCTGTCGGTGGCGCGCGAAACTTCGCTCGATGCCGCGACCCTGGCTTACCTCGAGGCCTTGGTGCAACGTGCCTGGTTTTTGGTTTACGGCCCGCGCACCACGTTGTGGTCATGGCTCGCGCGGTTTTTCGGCGGCGAGTGGAGCCGGGCGGTGCGCAGCATCTGGCCCGAGCTGCTGGTCGCACTGGCGCTGATGCTTGGCGGCACGTTGATCGGGTGGCTGTTGTGCGCCGCCGATCCGGATTGGTTTTATGCCTTCATGCCTTCGCAGCCGGGCGATTTGCGCGTGCCGGGATCGAGCGCGGCGGTCCTGAAAGGCACGCTGTTTGGCCAGCAGGATCAGGACGGGCTTAGCGTATTCGCCGCCTTCCTGTTCAGCCATAACGCCGGCATCGCGATCCTGTGCTTTGCGCTGGGCTTTGCCTTCGGGATCCCGCCGCTGCTGCTGCTGGTGCAGAACACTGTGATGCTCGGCGCGATCCTGTGGCTGTATCATGGGCAGGGGCTGACGCTCGAAATCGCCGGCTGGCTATCAATCCACGGCACTACCGAACTGTTCGCGATTTTGCTCGCGGGCGGGGCGGGGCTGCATGTTGGCCGCTCGATGGCCTTCCCGGGCGAACTCTCGGTGCTTGATGCCGCTGCGGCGGCTGGGCAGCGGACCGCCACGGTGATGGCGGGTGTGGTGCTGATGCTGGTTGCCGCCGGGCTGCTTGAAGGGCTGGGGCGGCAACTGATCGATAGCACCGCCGCGCGGCTGGTGGTCGGATATGGCATGCTGGCGTTCTGGCTCGCCTACTTCTTCCTGCTGCGCCGGGTCCCGCCCGGAAGCGAAGCCGAATGAGCATCGCTGCTGCCACTTTGTCACCCGGGCGCGGTGATCGGCGGCGCACGCTGATCACGCCCGAGGGGATCGCGCTGCCGGTCAAGCTGGCCAGCCGCGGCACGCGGTTTGGCGCCCTGCTGATCGACTTGGTGATCATCGTCATGTCAATCGTGCTGGGGTCGCTCGCGCTGTTTTTTATCGGCGGCAAAGTAGTTGAGATGAGCGGCGCCGAACTCGGCAAGTCATCACCGCAGCTCAAGTCAGCGATTCAATTCGTGCAGATATTCTACCTCGCCTCGCTGTTCCTGCTGCGCCACGGCTATTTCTTGTATTTCGAGCTTGGTCCGCGCGGTGCCACCCCGGGCAAGCGCTTGACGGGGGTGCGAGTGGCGGCGCGCGATGGCGGGCGGCTGACTACCGAAATGGTGCTGGCGCGCAACCTGCTGCGCGATGCCGAACTGACCTTGCCGTTGGTCGCGCTGTTTTCGCTGATTGGCGGCGGCATAGCCGAATGGGCGGCGCTGGCCTGGCTGGCGGTGTTCGCGCTGTTCCCGCTGTTCAACCGCGACCGGCTGCGCGCGGGCGATCTGGTGGCGGGAACCTGGGTGGTCGAAGCCCCGCGGTTGCAACTGGCCGCCGCGCTCAGCACCGGCAAAACTTCCGTCAGTGGAACCAGCCAGACAACCGGGGTATCGTACAAATTCGGCGA
>JANMBA010000452.1:0-2096 GCA_031360105.1 Novosphingobium sp. | reverse complement strand
ATTACACCCTTCCGTTTGTCCTGAGGAGGCAGCGAAGTCGCAGGCAAAGCGAAGGTCTCGAAGGATCGTCCCTAAAGCAACTTCGCAAACAGAAACTCCGGGTCAAGCTGCTCGCCCACTTGGAACGTAATATCCGCGACCTTTTCAAAGCCGTAGCGCTGATAGAACCGCTGTGCCCCGTCGTTGCCGCTATAGACCGAAATCTGGACTTCATCGGCCCGCCGGGCGGAAAATTCAGCCATTGCCCAGTCCATCAGCGCGCCGCCGATACCGAGGCCAGTCGCTGCCGCTGCCGCGTAGAGCTGTTTGAGTTCGAGCACGTTCTGCCCGCGGGCATATTCGGGAAACCCGCAGCTTAGCCCCAGTTTGCAAAATGCCAACAGTTCGCCGTCCCGTTCGGCCAACCGGTACAGCCGGTCGGGGTTAGCCAATTCAGCCGCAATGTTCGCCTCCGACAACGCTTCGGCGATGAACGTAGCCAGGTCTGCACTACTGTATAATTCGCCGAACTTATCGACAAAACTGCTGATCGCGAGCCGTGACAGCGCAGGAATATCGGCGGGCTTGGCAGCGCGCAGGACTAGGTTGGTCATAGCTCTCTCGTCATACAGATGGAAAAATCGTCCGCGACGTAGTCACCGAACGGCGGACATTCGGCAAAGCCATTGGCTTCGTAAAGCGCCCGCGCCGGGCGGAATGCTTCGGGCCGCCCGGTTTCCAGGCTGACCCGCGACAAGCCGCGCGCCCGTGCTTCGATCAGCAAGTGTTCGAGCATTGCCAGTCCAGCCCCGCGCCCCCGATAATCGGGATGAGCGCGCATCGATTTAAGCTCGCCGTGGTCGGGACCAATCTGCTTGAGCGCGCCGCAGCTCGCCAGCTTTGCCCCGTCCCACACCGAATAAAACGTCACGTCAGCTGCCCGCAACCGTTCGATCGGCATGGCGTGAACGCTCTCGGGCGGCGACCATTGGTGCATCTCGTCCAGATGCAACCGCAGCAGCGCGGCAATCTCCGGCCCGGTCAGATCGTCTTCGCGGATTTGGTATGCGTGGTTCATGGCCAGCATTTGCCGCACGAAAAAGGCCCCGGCAAGCGGCCTTTGACTCTGGCGTCATGGAGGCATAACTTCCAACTGCTTTGGGGGCGGGATTTGCAGAAATCCGAGGGTCGTCTCTCTCCGAGTAACAAGCGTGCACTGGCCAAAGTCCTTTTGGGCAGGCAGGCTCGACAGGAGGAAGCAACAATGAATGCATTTCGCAAGGCGGCTATTCTGGCCGCATCACTTTCGTTTGCCTTTACCGCAATGCCTGCACTGGCCCAATCCGATCCGTTTATCGGGGGGGAATTCGTCGAAGTTGCCTCGGTCACGATCGATGACGGCCACTATCTGGATTACGCCGGTTTTCTTGCGACGACGTGGCGCGCCGAACAGGAGTTCAGCAAACAGCAAGGCTGGATTACCGGTTACGAAGTGCTGACAAACCCGAACAAGCGACCGGGCGAACCAGACCTGCTGTTGGTCACGCGCTACAAGACCATGGCCGACGGCGCCGAAGGGGATCGGCGCAACAAGCTGTTCCTCGCGCATAGCAAAGCCACGGATGCGGCCATGCAGGCCGCCTCGGGCGATCGCGCCAAATATCGGCATGTGATCGGAACCCAATTGTTGCAGGTGCTCAGCTTCAGGTAGCTGAGCTCGGGCGTGCGGGCGGGATCACTTTCCGCCCGCCCACTTGTCAGCTTTGCGCTGGCCCATCCGCATCCCGCTTTCCAGCCGGGCGCGCAGCTGGGTGTAATAGGCTTCGAGGAAGGCCTGTTCGTCGCCGCTGCCGGTGCTCCAGCCAATCTTCCGGCAGATCGCGTCCTGAACCGCCGCCATTGCTTCGGGGCGGCCCTCGCGCAGCACGCGTTCCAGCGTCTGCAATTCATACTCGCCATAGATCGCCAGTTCGGCTTCGCCGAATTTGTACGATACCCCGGTTGTCTGGCTGGTTCCACTGACGGAAGTTTTGCCGGTGCTGAGCGCGGCGGCCAGTTGCAACCGCGGGGCTTCGACCACCCAGGTTCCCGCCACCAGATCGCCCGCGCGCAGCCGG
>JANMBA010000450.1:0-2597 GCA_031360105.1 Novosphingobium sp. | reverse complement strand
CAAAGCTACACCCCAAGCGGCAATCCCTTTTTGTTGAAAGGAGTGGATGGTCATTGCGTCGGCGGCGTCCGCCGAACGTCTTTGCTGTATAAGGTCGTTTGCATCCAAGCGGTGCTGTTCTTGGGCATCTTGGCAGGCTTTGGCGTGTATCGCTCGTTCCCTGTTTCCAAGCCGTTTGATCTGCGCTGGCTCGCAATCAGTGCCGCCAGCGCGGTAGCTGGGCAGATTTTCTTGATAGCCAGCATTACCGGTAAGGTTTGGCTCTTCGGGATATAGCCACCAAGTTAAGGTAAGCGCCGCACTCAGGACAAAAATCAGTCCCGCAATTGCAGCGAAGATGCCCCGATAACCTCTAAGCATTGCAGCAAGAACGCGGCTGTGAAACCGCCCCGGCTGATCTTGTTATTGAGGTTGCGCTCGTTTTCCGAAACGCCGATTCCCGCAAGCTTTTCAGCCAATCCCGCATAGGTGATGCCCCGCCGTTTCAGCTCGGCTTTTAGCAGGTTCTTTGCGCGAGTCTCGAACTCGACTGTTGCCGCGTCGGCCTTGGCCATGGGGGTCACCTCAAAATATCATCACTTCCGATGATATACACCATTGACTTTGCCGATGTAAACCATCATATCTTGTGCACAACACCACTGGATATGATGATATGGCACAGCACTTTCTCCTTTCCGCCAAGGCTCGCACGATCAGCCTCAAGGCCGTCTATCAAATGGGCGAGGCCAAGGCGTATGATCTGTTCCGTTCGCTCCGCTGGCCCGAAACGGAAGGCGAGGCCGTGTGCCCGCGTTGCGGCTGCACCGATGCCTATGACATTCCTACCCGCCGCAAGTTCCAGTGCCGTGCCTGTGGCCATCAATACAGCGTCACCAGCGGCACGATCTTTGCCGGTCGCAAGCTGGCCTTCACCGACTTGCTGGCTGCTATCGTGCTGTTCGTGAACGGTGCGAAGGGTGTCTCTGCGCTGCAAATCAGCCGTGATCTGGATTGCCAGTATAAGACGGCTTACGTGCTGTGCCACAAGCTGCGCGAGGCCATGGCGCTTGAGGACAAGGGCCAGACGCTTGAAGGCGAAGTCGAAGTGGACGGGGCCTATTTCGGTGGCCACATGCGCCCCGCCAACAATCGCGAGAACCGGCGCGACCGCCGCCTTGCGATCAACCAGACTGGCAAGCGCCAAGTCGTTGTTGTCGGGCGCGAGCGCGGCGGCGATACCATGACGGTAGTTGCCAAGAGCGAGGCTATCGGCGGGGAGATCGTTACGTCAAACATCCACCACATGGCGACTGTCCACGCAGACGAAGCTTCGCATTGGGATGCTCTGCACGCCAAGTTCGACACACGCCGAATCAACCACAGCCTGTCCTATTCGGACGGCTACGCTTGCACCAATCAGGCTGAATCGTTCTTCTCGCGCCTTCGCCGGATGGAAGTCGGCACGCACCACCATATCGCTGGCCGCTACCTCGCCAGATATGCCGCAGAAGCATCGTGGCGCGAGGATAATCGCCGGGTGTCGAATGGCGATCAGGCAGCGCTGGTCCCGCGGGCCACTATGGCTTCGCAGGTATCGCGCCAGTGGAAGGGCTATTGGCAACGGGCGGCATAGCCAGCGCGGACGTTACCCGACGCGCGATAGGTTCCATTGTCGCGGGATTGAAATCATCGAACGAGACGATCAATTCCTCTCCGCCATTGCACCGCACCAAAAAGAATCGTTGCCAGCCATCGCCGACTGCCATCTTCTTGAGATCAGGCAGCGTAAATTCATGTCCGCAGGATGGGCAGCATTTGTCGAACGGGGTAGCCATGATAGTTGGAAGTCCTTTGGTTGGAACAGGCGTTTTCATCTTCAACGGCGAGCGGTTCGAAGGCGCGCAATACCGGATTGAAGTTCACAGGGTCCGCAATACGCAGTTGTCAGGTCGGGGCGTTTTGCGACCGCCCAGAGAGGCATTTCATGCCGCAACCGAGGCATTCGGCACCGGCGCTGCGTCCCTGCAACTCGCGACCGGGGAAGTTCTGGAGATCGTGCCGTCTAGATTCGCACTATCAGACGGTTCACGGTCGCTTGAGTTCACCGTAAACGGACCCGTTCCGGGTTTCGGATCTTAGCCCTACCGCACGCGCCAACACAGCACTCCGCCGACACTTTCGCCGATCAGCGTGCCGCGCGCCTTCTGCCTGTCCAGGCATTTGCGCACCCGCTTGAGGTGCAGTCTGGTCACCTCGCCAGCAAACCCGCGCCTCGCCATTATCTCGACAGTCAGGGCCTGCGTTGAAAGCGGTTCTGGTGCTTCCCTCAAGATCGCGAACACGATCCGGGCCACCTCCCCGCGCAAGGCCCAATCGGGCTTGGGACGGCTTTGTAAGGCCGGGATTTGGTCTAACTGAATGTCGGGATCGAACAGCCGCAGAGCGCGGTCTAGCGTGTCGAGATCGCTGGCGAGCGCATCAACCTTGGCCAGCAGTTCGAGAATGTCGCCAGCCAGTTCGCGCCGTCGCCGCAGAAGCCCTGAAATCACATGATCGTTCATGGTGGCCAAGATAGCGGGCTGCGCCTACATTGGCGCGCGGCGCGTTTCTGCTTT
>JANMBA010000442.1:0-1676 GCA_031360105.1 Novosphingobium sp. | reverse complement strand
CGGTGGCCATCGACGATGAACCGTTGGACTCGGTAATGTCCGAGACCACGCGGATCGTGTAAGGGAATTCTTCCTTGCTCGGCAGCACTGCCTGCAGCGCCCGCCAGGCGAGCTTGCCGTGGCCGGTGTCGCGGCGGCTGGGAGCGCCAAAACGTCCGACTTCACCGACCGAGTAAGGCGGGAAGTTATAGTGCAGCATGAAGTTCGAATAGGTCAGACCTTCCAACCCGTCGATCATTTGCTCGCTCTCGCGCGTGCCCAGGGTGGTGGTGCAGATCGACTGCGTTTCACCGCGGGTGAACAGCGCCGAACCGTGGGTGCGCGGCAGGAATCCCACCATCGCTTCGATCTTGCGCACTTCAGTGGTCGTGCGGCCATCAATCCGCTTGCCGTCCTTGAGGATGGCGCCGCGAACGATTTCGGCTTCGAGCTTTTTGACGACCTTCCCGGCTGCCATCTGGGTCTGTCCGCCCTGATCAGCATAGGCCGCCTTGGCAGTGGCGCGCAGCGTGTTCAGTGCGTTCGACCGGGCCGACTTGTCGGTCAACTTGTAAGCTGCGGCAATGTCTTTGCCGACTAGATCCTTGAGGGTCTTCTTGATATCGGCCGTGTTGTCCGACAGATCGATCGCCCAAGGCTCCTTGGCAGCTTTTTCGGCCAGATCGATGATCAGATTGACCACCTTCTTGATTTCGTCGTGGGCGAACAGCACCGCGCCGAGCATGATCTCTTCCGACAGCTCTTTGGCTTCGGATTCGACCATCATCACGGCGTTGCCGGTGGCGGCCACAACCAGATCGAGCGCACCGTTGGCAGCTTCTTCCTGCTTGGGATTGAGCGTGTATTCGCCGTCAACAAAACCGACGCGGGCAGCGCCGATCGGGCCCATGAACGGCAGACCCGAAATGGTCAGCGCGGCCGAGGCAGCGATCATCGCCAGCACATCTGGCTCGATCTCGCCGTCATACGACAGGACGTGGCAGATCACGTTGATTTCGTTGTAGAAGCCTTCGGGGAACAGCGGGCGGACCGGACGATCGATCAGCCGCGAAACCAGCGTTTCCTTTTCGGTGGCGCCGCGCTCACGCTTGAAGAAGCCGCCTGGGATGCGTCCGGCGGCGAAGAACTTTTCCTGATAGTGGACGGTCAGCGGGAAGAAGTCCTGGCCTTCCTTGACCGATTTGGCGGCGGTCACGGCGCACAGCACCACGGTTTCGCCATAGGTGGCCAGCACCGCGCCATCAGCCTGACGGGCAATCCGGCCGGTTTCCAGAGTGAGCGTCTTGCCGCCCCATTCCATGGAGACAGTTTTTACGTCGAACATTGTAGATATTCCTTCAGCCCGCCGGCCCAATTGCGCAGCAGGTTTTACTGCCGGGGGGTACCGTCCCGGTCCGGTGCGAGGCCTTAGCCTCAGGCCCCTTCACCGAAATGCGAAGGTAACCCAATCCTGATTCTCCGCGAAGGCGGAGACCTCAGGCAGTTGTGGCGGACTTTTTGGTCCGCGATCCCCGCCTGCGCAGGGATGACGGGATGCTAAACGACCCGCCAAAGCGGGCCGAAGCATCTCGTCACTTGCGCAGACCCAGCTTTTGGATCAGCGAATTATACCGATCAACATCCTTGCGCTTGAGATAATCAAGCAGGCTGCGACGCTTGTTGACCATGGTCAGCAG
>JANMBA010000434.1:0-6071 GCA_031360105.1 Novosphingobium sp. | reverse complement strand
GCATAAATGATCCACGCCTGTCCGCGCAGGCTAGATCGCAGCTCGTTTCACTGGGCTACACAAATACCTTTTCGGTCGGCCGGGCAAATGCCGATCTAGCAGACGCCACCGGGTCTTCGCGCAACCGGCTTTACCGCGGCGTTGCGGGCTTTGATGGTGATTTCCTGATCGGCGGACGAAAGTTCAACTACGAAGCGTCGATCAACTACGGCCGCAACGATTTCACCGACTATGGCCAAGGCATCAACCAGCAAAAGTTTACCAACGCGATCAACAATTGCGGCACCGCAGTGATCGTTACGGGAACCGGCAACAAGCCCGGCACCACCACACCTTACACGCCGCTGGCCGATCCCGCTTGCGCCCCGCTTAGCCTGTTTGGTGAAGGCGTCGCCTCAGCCGCCGCAAAGGCTTACGTCATCCAGAACACGGTTACGAACACCCGGCTCGAACAGTTCGTTGCCAACATCAACGTTGGCGGTTCGCCGTTCGACCTGTTTGGCAACCCGGTGGCATTCAACGCCGGCTATGAGCATCACAGCGAAAAAGGCGCTTTCAATCCTGATCCCTTCCTAGTCGCAGGTTTAGGACGTTCGGTGGCAATTGCGCCGACTTCGGGCAAGTACACGCTTGACGAAGAATTCGGAGAAATCCTGGTTCCGCTGATCACGCCGAACAACAATTTTGTCTTCTCGAAACTGGAAGCATATGGCCGTGTTCGGCACGTCCATAATACCGTCAACGGTAACTTTGTGGCCTGGGCTGCCGGAGGCAGCTTTGCACCAATCCGTGACGTTGAGTTCCGGGGCAACTACACGCGCTCGTTCCGCGCGCCCTCAATCGTTGAACTTTACTCGCCGCAGACGGTGACTTTTGTCACGGTGCCCGACCTGTGCTCGCCGACCAACAAGGTCCTCGGTTCGGTTCCCGCAGTGCGGACCGCCAACTGCAACGCCTTCCTGGCCAAGTTCCCGGGCGCAACGCCGTTGCTGGCCGCAGCAGCCTCGGTCAGCGGGCTCAACGGCGGCAATCCGCTGCTGTCGAATGAACGAGCCAACAGCTTCACGTATGGGGCCATTATCCGGCCGCGGTTTATTCCCGGGCTGGCGGTATCGGTCGATTACATCAGCATCGACATCAAGCAACCAATCTCGAGCCTGACCGTGGCGACGATCACCGCTTCTTGCTTCGATAATTCGAACTTTGATGCGACTGATCCAGCCAATGGCAACGCCTTCTGCTCGTTGATCAAACGGGATGCCAATGGGCAAGTGGTCGATAATCCGGTTAACCCCAATGTCACCAGCGGCTTTGTCAACGGCAACAGCATCAAGGTTTCGTCGATTCAGGGAACGATTGATTATTCGACCAAAGTCCATTTGTTCGGCGCCCGCGCCACGCTCGAGCTGGGCGGCGACCTATTCTATCTGCGCAATCGCCTGAACGACATCACCGGGGTCGCACCAACGCGCTCGGATGGCATCAACGGCGATCCCAAGTGGCAGGCACAGGGCCGCTTCCGCTACTTCACCGACGGTTTTGGCATTTCGACGAACGTCAACTACGTCGGCCGTCAAATCGTCTCGCTAACCCAGCGCGGCGGCAGCCCGAACGATGCGCGTGAGTTCGACTCGTTCAAACCCTTTGCCACGGTCGATGCATCGTTCTGGTTCAAAACCGTGGACCAATTCCGCCTGACGTTGTCGATAACCAATCTGTTCGACCGGGTCGGCCAAGGCTACTTTGGGTACATCATCCCGGCCTCGATCAATGATCCGCTCGGTCGCCGCTTCGCCATCACCGTGGCGAAAAAGTTCTGATCGCGGTTCTGGGTTCAGCCTAAATCAAGGGCGGCGCGGGCAACCACGCCGCCCTGTTCTTTTAGCGATTGTGCGTGCAGCAAGTCGCGCCCTAATTTATCCGATCAGCGCCGCTCCGCTGATCTTCGCCAGCGTCGCGGCAACATCGGGTGCCGTCCGCTTGACCCACTCCGCCGCCGCCGCCAGCTCGTCCGCCAGCTCGCCCGCCAGCGCATTACGCCGCGCCAGCCGCGTGGCGTTGTCGAACGCGAGCTCCGGGTTCTTCGAATAGGTCTTGAACAGCGGGCCCCCCGTCACTGCGCCAATCGCATCCGCGCTGGCAGGAATTTGAAACAGCTGCGCCGCCGCCGTCAGCACTGCGCCCGGCTCTGCAAAAAAGCGCTCGGCATCAAGGCTGCGGGCATTGGGCATCCGGTCAAGCGCAGCGGCGAAGCGGCGCAGCTGCGCGAGCCCCAGCGCCGCGCCCAGTTCGCCATCGGTCAGCTGGCTTAGCTCGCCAAAATGCCCCGCGAGTTGCCCGGTTACGCCGCGCAGCCAGGCCCGGTGATTGGCGCTGCGCAGGATGGCCAGAAGATAGTCCTCAAGCTGGCAGTAGAGGAACACCGCGCGCGCGGATTTGTCCGCCGCCGCAATCTCACCGAGCAGAAAATTGACGGGCACATTGGCCTTGATCAGCGTTGCCCGATCTGCGGCATAACGCCGCGACAGCAGCGCCAGCGCAAGCTTCAATCGCGCCGGATCAGGCGCCAAGCCAAGCTGGCGCAGCGCCAGCGGCTCGCGCAGCACCAGCCCCTCGCCCAGCGCTTCAAGCGCCCGCGCGAGCAGGGTCGATCCGCAATGCGCAACATGGAAAATCCACTGGGTGGCGAGCGTTGGCCCGGCCGTGCCGATCAGCGCCGCAACTGGCAATCGGGTGCTGACCTCCGCCGCTGGCGAGATCCGGTGATCGAGAAAGATCGAGCGGCCATAAGCCGCGCGGTCCATTGCCACGAACACCGCCTCGCCGCCTTCGAACGCGTACAAATAGTGATCGGGCGAGGCGGACGGCTGGGCCATCACCAAGGGTATAGCGTGCCACCATGGCCTTCGCTATAGCCTTGGCGCTATGCCGACGATCGCTTTGCCTCAATCCGGCCAGCCGCTGGTGCTGGTCGAATCCACCGATCAAGGCGGTATTTTAGAGCTGGACCGTGCGGCCGTGATCGCGCTGTACAAAGCGCATGGAGCGCTGCTGTTGCGCGGGTTTGGCACCAATCTGCCGCAGTTCAAGGCTTTCGCCCGGCAATTTTGCAGCAGCGCGGTGGTCAACGAAAGCCCGGGCCGCACCTTGCTCGATCCGGATGCGGCGATTTACTCGGTCGATGGCGGCTCAAACGCCTTTTCGCTGCACCCCGAATTGTCGCGTGAGCCGTGGAAACCCGATCTGGCGATGTTTGCCTGCATTTCGGCACCCGGCGTAGGCGGCCAGACCACGCTGTGCGATGGGATCGAACTGGTGCGCGCGCTGCCCGCTGAAGTTCGCGAGGGGCTGAGCGGGCGGCGGCTGATCTATATCGCCAGCACCTGGCCCGATCTGCTGAGCGCTTGGCTCGGGACGAGCGCACCCACCGACGCGCAGTTGCTGCACCCGCCAGCCAGCTGCCCCTATGGCTTCAGCCGCTTGCCCGATGGCCGGATTGTCCGCCACTTTTCACGTCCGGCATTGCACCGGCCAATGTTTGCTGAGGGTCCGGCGTTCGGCAATTTCCTGCTGTTTGCGCGGTTCAACAACGGCCGCAGCGACTTTCCGCTGCTCGACGATCTGCACCCGGTGCCCGAAGCCTGGTTACAAGCGATCAAAGCGGCTGGTGACCGGCTCACCTTGGCTGTGGAATGGCGCGCGGGCGATGTGCTGATGCTCGACAACACCCGGTTCATGCATGGCCGGACCGCCATTTGCGACGTCGCCGAGCGTCAGATCGCGACCTATTTCGGTTACCTCAATTTCGCCGAACCAGATCCAGAAGAAATCCCCGACCCGATCTGGCGGCGCGAACCGTTCCAGCCGCCATTGCCGCCGCTGCAAATGCTGCAACGCGCCCAGTAAGCGGCCAGCAAAGCTTATCCAATCACCATCGTCAGCGCGCCGTCACCTTCGTCGATCTTGACCGTGCTGCCATCGGGCACCTCGCCGCCCAGCAGTTTTTCAGCCAGCGGATCCTGCAGGTACCGCTGCACCGCGCGTTTCAGCGGGCGCGCGCCATAGACCGGATCGTAGCCGACCCGGCCGAGCCAGCGCTTGGCCGCGTCGGTCAGCGCGAGCACGATCTTGCGGTCTTTGAGCAGCTGTTGCACCCGCCCGACCTGAATCTCGACGATCGGTGCCATATGCTCTTGCCCCAGCCGATGAAACAGGATGATTTCGTCCAGCCGGTTGAGGAATTCGGGGCGGAAATGCCCGCGCACCACTTCCATCACTTGCGGCTCGACCGCTTCGACATCCTGCCCCTCTTCCAGATTGGCGAGGTACTGGCTGCCAAGGTTGCTGGTCAGAATAATCAGCGTGTTGGTGAAATCGACCAGCCGCCCCTGCCCGTCGGTCAGCCGTCCATCGTCGAGTACTTGCAGCAGCACGTTGAATACATCGGGATGCGCTTTTTCGACCTCGTCGAACAGCACGACCTGATAGGGCCGCCGCCGCACCGCCTCGGTCAGCACGCCGCCTTCGTCATAGCCGACATAGCCCGGAGGCGCGCCGAGCAGCCGGCTGACCGAGTGTTTCTCCATGAATTCGGACATATCGATCCGGACCATCGCGGCATCATCGTCGAACAGGAACCCAGCCAGCGCTTTGGTCAGCTCGGTTTTGCCGACGCCTGTGGGCCCGAGGAACAGGAATGAGCCGAGCGGCCGGTTCGGGTCTTGCAGGCCCGCCCGCGCGCGGCGCACCGCCTTCGACACCGCGATCACCGCGTCGGCCTGGCCGATCACCCGCTGGCCGATCACCGCTTCCATCTGGAGCAGCTTCTCGCGCTCGCCCGCCAGCATCCGGTCGACCGGCACCCCGGTCCACTTGCTGACCACTGCCGCGATATCGTCGGCTGTCACCTCTTCGCGCAGCAGCGCGTTCTGCGTTCCGCCGATGGCCTCGGCGAGCTGCTTTTCAAGCTCGGGGATCAGCCCGTAAGACAGCTCGCCGGCCTTTTGCAGGTTGCCCGCGCGCATCGCCTGCTCATGCTCAAGCCGAGCTGCGTCGAGCTTGGTTTTGATCACCCCCTCGGCGGCGATCTTGTCACGCTCGCCCTGCCAGCGGGTGGTGACCACGGCTGATTGCTGTTCAAGGTTTGCCAGTTCCAGCCGGAGCGCGGTCAACCGGTCCTTCGACGGCTGATCGCTCTCCCTTGCCAGCGCCATTTCTTCAATCTTGAGCTGGATAATCCGCCGGTCGAGGTTTTCGATTTCCTCAGGCTTGCTCTCCATTTCCATGTGGATCCGGCTCGCGGCCTCGTCCATCAAGTCGATCGCCTTATCGGGCAGGAAGCGGTCCGAAATGTAGCGGTTGGACAGCGTCGCGGCAGCGACAATCGCGCCGTCGGTGATCCGCACCTTGTGGTGCAATTCGTAGCGATCTTTCAAACCGCGCAAGATCGAAATGGTATCCTCGACGGTTGGCTCACCCACGAACACCGGCTGGAACCGGCGCTGCAATGCGGGGTCTTTTTCGACATACTTCTGGTATTCATCAAGCGTGGTGGCGCCGATGCAATGCAGTTCACCGCGCGCCAGTGCTGGCTTGAGCAGGTTCGACGCGTCCATCGCCCCCTCGCCCTTGCCCGCGCCGATCAGGGTATGCATCTCATCGATGAACAGGATGATCTCGCCGTCCGCGCCTTTGACCTCGTCGAGCACCGCTTTGAGCCGTTCCTCGAACTCACCGCGATATTTGGCCCCGGCGATCAGCGAACCCATATCGAGGCTCATCAGGCGGCGATCCTTCAGACTGTCAGGCACATCGCCGTTGGCGATCCGCAGCGCGAGGCCCTCGGCGATGGCGGTCTTGCCCACGCCGGGTTCACCGATCAGCGCCGGGTTGTTCTTGGTCCGCCGCGCCAGGATCTGGATCGTGCGGCGGATTTCCTCGTCGCGGCCGATGACGGGGTCTAGCTTTCCGTCGCGCGCAGCCTGCGTCAGATCGCGGGCGTATTTCTTCATCGCGTCATAGGCGTTTTCGGCCCCGGTGCTGTCAGCGGTCCGCCCGCCGGTCAGCTCCTG
>JANMBA010000420.1:0-3820 GCA_031360105.1 Novosphingobium sp. | reverse complement strand
TCCCGACTTCGCTGCGCTGGCGGTTGCTTATGGCGGGTGGTCAGCCCGGGTTGAAACGACCGCGCAGTTCACCGAGACATTGGCAGAGGCGCAGACGCGCAAAGGGCTGCGGCTGCTGCATCTGGTGATCGACGTGGAACACTTGAGCGCAGGCGGAGCGACGATCTCGGGGCTGCGGGCCAAAGCGAAACCTTAAGTTCTTCCCCATTTGTGCCCAAACGAAGAGGGCAAGAATGGCGAGGGGCTAGCTCTCGGCCAAATTCACAATATACGCCCATTCGTCGGGCTTGACCGGCGAGACCGACAGGCGGAATTTGGTCAGCAGGTCCATATCAGCCAGCTTCGGGTCGGCCTTGATCGCTTTCAAAGTCACCGCGCGCGCCAATTTACGCACCGGCTTCAGTTTGACCGAAGTCCAGCGCCCGGTCTCGTCAGTCGGGTCTTGAAACCCGGCTTGCGTTATCTGCGCGATGCCGACGATTTCCACCCCGACGTTGGAGTGATAGAAAAACACCAGATCGCCGACTGCCATCGCCCGCAAATGGATTCGCGCGGTGTAATTGCGCACCCCGTCCCAGGTCCCCTCACCCTCAGCCAGCAGGTCGTCCCAGCCGTACACATCGGGCTCGGACTTGAGCAGCCAGTAGGCAATGTTTTTGGTCATGGCAGCGCCTCGAAAAAGGTCTATGCCGCGCCCATAGCAACGCAATCACGGACCCGTCCACCAATGGTACTCGATAAACTCCCCGTCCTTTCGCTGGCCGATGACAAGGCCCGGTTTGCGCAGGATATCGGCGAGAGCTTCCAGACGTTTGGCTTCGCGCTGGTCAAGGACTTCGGCATCGATGCTGATCTGATCGCGCGGGCCTGGCAATTGTCCGATCAGTTCTTTGCCCTGCCCGAATCTGAAAAGCGCAGCTACCACAATGCGGCGATTGCTGGTGCGCGCGGCTATACCCCGTTCGGGGTCGAGATCGCCAAGAACGCCAAGGCGCATGACCTCAAGGAATTCTGGCACATCGGGCGCGATTTGCCTGCGGGCAGCCCGCTGGCCGATTTGTCGATGCCGCCCAATGTCTGGCCCACGCGGCCTGATGAATTCAAGGAAGTGTTCAGCGAGCTCTACCGCCAGTTCGATGCGGCCGGCGCCACCATCCTGGCGCGGATCGCGACCTATCTGGGGCTGGGCGAGCACTGGTTCGACGCCGGGATCGAACAGGGCAACTCGGTGATGCGGCTGTTGCATTATCCGCCGCTGGACGGGCAGGACGGCGAAGCGATCCGCGCCGGAGCGCACGGCGATATCAATCTGATCACGCTGCTGCTCGGCGCGGAAGAAGCCGGGCTGGAGCTTCTGACCCGCGATGGCACCTGGATTCCCGCCAATCCGCCCGCCGGGGCCTTGGTGGTCAATGTCGGCGATATGCTGGAGCGGCTGACCAATCACCGGCTGCCATCGACCATCCACCGGGTGCGCAATCCCGATGCCGCCCGCGCCGCGTTCAGCCGGTATTCGATGCCGTTTTTCCTGCACTTGCGCAGCGACTTCCCGATCAAGACGCTGCCGCAATGCGTCACGGCCGCTAATCCTGATCGCTATCCCGAACCGATTCTGGCCGATGATTTTCTGCAGCAGCGGCTGCGCGAAATCGGTCTAAAGAAATAGCTTAGCCCCGAACCGGCTGCGGAAAAGCTAGGTTTAACGCTATTTTCAGCCATTGCTGCGATACCTTGCGGTCTAGGCAAGCAGGGGAAGTGCGCGTGGCGCAGGGCAAATGACAGTGGCTTCGACCGACGCAGGCCCATCCCGTCTGGGGCGGACCAATCGTGATATCGTGACGCTGGGGATTGCCGGCGCGGCGATCCTGATGTTCGTCGGGACCGGCGGCTCGGTGCTCCCGCAGATCGCGCGCGGCATAGCCGAGCAGGACGGCGGACCCGGCTTGCTGCTGACCAACGCGCTGTTGCTTAACATTGCCCTGATCATCTTCGGCTGGCGGCGCTACCGCGATCTGACCGCCGAAGTCGCCGATCGCCGCGAAGCCGAAGCGCAGGCGCGCGATCTGGCCGAACACGATGCTTTAACCGGCTGCCTCAATCGGCGTTCCATTGGCGCGGCCGCCGCCGCGCTGGTTACCGCCAGCCATGCCCGCAGTCATTCCGCGGCATTCATCATGCTCGATCTTGATCGGTTCAAGCAGGTCAACGATACCAGTGGCCACGCCGCTGGCGATGCCTTGCTGCGCGAAGCAGCGAACCGGATTCGGGCTGCCTTGCCGCCGCAGGCCTTGCTGGCCCGCTTGGGCGGCGATGAATTTGCGGTGATTCTGCCATTTGCTTCGACCCGCAGCGCCGAGATCGAGCAACTGACCGAGACCCTGATCACGGCTGTGGCGCAGCCGGTGCAGTTCGACGGGAGCCAGTTTGAAACTACGATCTCAGCCGGGATTTGCCGCACTGACCCTGACGAACCCGCCGATATCCAAACCCACTTGCACATGGCTGATATCGCCATGTACCATGCCAAGCGCAACGGCCGGAACCAGTTTGCCTGGTTCGAGCCGAACATGGAAAGTGAACAGCGCTTTCGCTCGGAAATCGCTGCCGGGATCCGCCGCGGCATTCCTGCGGGCGAATTCGTGCCCTATTACGAAAAGCAGATCGATCTGGAGAGCGGCACGATTGCCGGGTTCGAAATGCTGGCCCGGTGGAATTCGCCCAAGCTGGGTCTGGTCAATCCCGACATCTTTATCCCGGTAGCCGAAGAGATCGGGCTGATCGACGCGCTGTCGGAAAGCCTGATCCGCCAAGCGCTGCGCGATGCGCGCAACTGGGATCCCAAACTGACTTTATCGGTCAACATTTCGCCGGTGCAATTGCGCGATCCGTGGTTCGCGCAGAAACTGCTCAAGATTCTGGTCGAATCGAATTTCCCGCCGAGCCGGCTCGAGATCGAAGTGACCGAAAGCTGCCTGCATGAAAACGTCGCGCTGGTCCGCTCGCTGATTACCAGCCTCAAGAATCAGGGGATCACCGTCAGCCTTGATGATTTCGGAACCGGCTACAGCTCGCTGTCGCAATTGCGCACGCTGCCGTTTGACCGGATCAAGATCGACCGCAGCTTTGTGATGTCGCTACTGCAAGACAAAGATAGCGCGACGATCATCCAGTCGATCATTGCGCTGGGCGAAGGTCTGGGTCTGCCGATCACTGCCGAAGGGATCGAAAGCGAGGCAGTGCTGGCGCAGCTGCGCAGCCTCGGCAAGTTCAAGGGTCAAGGCTATCTGTATGGCTTCCCCGAACCGGCCGATCGGACCGAAGCCGAGCTGGCGCAGCTTGATCTGCTGCTGGTGTCGCCCGACGTACCGGCTGCGGGCAGCAAGCAGCGCGCCGCGCGCTAAGTTCAGGGCCACCTAACCGCCGCTTTACGCGCCGCGCCGCAGCGCATAGAGCGCGAAGCCATGCGGGTTCCCTTCGTCAAGATGCACGGTCTGGGCAACGATTTCATCGTGCTGGACGCGCGCGCCGCCGTCCTGCCGGTGATGACCGGCGCGCTGGCCGCCGCGCTGGCGGATCGCAACACCGGGATTGGCTGCGATCAACTGATCCTGCTTGAGCGCTCGGCCGCTGCCGATCTGAAAATGCGGATTTTCAACCACGACGGCGGCGAGGTTGAGGCTTGCGGCAATGCCAGCCGCGCGGTCGGGCTGTTGCTGGGCAAAGCGGCGCAGATCGAAACGCTGGGCGGGCTGCTCGCGGTCGATCCAGCCGCTGACGGGGTCGCGGTTGAACTGGGTGCGCCGCGGTTCGAATGGGAGCA
>JANMBA010000401.1:0-1780 GCA_031360105.1 Novosphingobium sp. | reverse complement strand
GGCCGAAATCCATTTCGCCCGCGGTTTTGCGAATGGCTTCGACGATCGGCGCGCGGCAGTGTCCGGCATTGACGCACCACAGGCCGGCGGTGCCGTCGAGAATCTGGCGACCGTCGCTGCTGGTGTAATGCATGTCCTTGGCGGCGGACAGCAGGCGCGGACTCGCCTTGAACGCGCGGTTGGCGGTGAAGGGCATCCAGAATGCCGCAAGGGGATCGTTTTCCAGTTTCACGCCTCGGCTCCCACGATTTTTGCTGCTAATCCTAATCCTTCAGCGATCGGCATGCTGCTTGCGATTGAAAAGATTGTCGCGATCGGAAAATTTACCTTGCCGGGTCGCGGCGATCAAGCGGTGGCAACCCTTGATTTGAGCCAATAGCCGATCACGAAACCGCCGGTGACGAGCACGCTGGCCCACAATTCGACCCGGTGGCCGGGTGAGAGGGCCATGAGGACCAACACGCCCATCATTCCGGCCATCGCTGCCCAGGTGCCATAGGGGTGAAGCCACATCCGCAACGTCAAGGCTTCGGGTGCCTCCGCCTCGAACCGGTCGCGCAAGCGAAGCTGCGCCCAGGCGATCAGCAGATAAATGAACAGCATGATCGCGCCCGAGGAATTGACCAGGAAGTTGAACACCTTGTCGGGTGAAAGCACCGATGCCGCCAGCGCGCCATAGCTGAACAGGCTGGCGATCAGGATCGCTCTGGCCGGTACGCGGGCCGTGCTCAGCTTTACGCAGGCCGTCGGTGCATCGCCATTTTGAGCGAGGCCGAACATTGCGCGGCTGGTAATGTAAATGCCCGAATTGAGGCAGGACAGGACCGCAACCAGCACGATCGAGTTCATGACCAGATCGGCCGCCGGATAACCCATTACGCGTAGTGCGTGCGCGAACGGCGAGACCCCAACGACGATCTCGTTCCACGGCACGACCGAGACAATCATCAGGATCGAGAGCACGAAAAAGATGAGGATCCGGACTGAAACCGAAATCGTCATGCGGGCAATGGTCTGCGCCCCCTCAGCCGATTCCGCTGCTGCCAGCGTGGCGATTTCTGCCCCGCACAGCGAGAATATCGTTGTGGCGACCCCGGCGAATATGGCGGTGAGACCGGCTGGGGCAAACCCGCCGTGACTGGTCAGATTGGCAAAGGTCGGACCGCTGGGCGACGTGAGCCCGAAGGCATAGGCAGCCGCGATCCCGATGAAGGTGATCACGGCGACGACTTTGGTTGACGCGAACCAGAACTCGAACTCGCCATAGGACCGCGCCGAAAGCAGGTTTACCGCGGTCAGCACCGCCATCAAGACCACGCCGATCTGCCAGACTTCAAATTGGGGCAGCCAAGCGCTAACTATTTTTGCGCCAGCGATCGCCTCGACCGCGATCACCACCACCCAGAAATACCAGTAGAGCCAACCGACCAGGAACCCGGCCCAGTTGCCGATCCCCGCGCGGGCGAAATCGGGGAAGGTCTGCACGCCCGGCAGCGCCATCGCCATTTCGGAGATCATCCGCATGACGAGCAAGACCAGGAACCCGGCGAGGGCATAGCTCAGCACCGCTGCTGGCCCGATTGTGCTGATTGCGGTGGAGGAACCGACGAACAGACCCGCCCCGATTATTCCTCCGAACGTGATCATCGAAACGTGCCGCGATTTTAGGGAGCGACTGAGTTGCTCAGCGCCCCGATCTTCGCCCATCGGACCTGAGATGCTGGCCAAGAAGTCCCCCTGAGGTTGTACTGGCGGCGACCGCCTTGGCCAATCATGCCCG
>JANMBA010000356.1:0-2396 GCA_031360105.1 Novosphingobium sp. | reverse complement strand
GTCGTTGGCGCGCCGCTGTTCGTTCCGGTCAAGGTCAGGCTGAGCCCGGGGACCAGATCGGCAATGGTGTTGGTGGCACTGATCAGCGCAAGCCCGTCAACTTTCAGTTGAGCGCTGGCCGCTGCGACCAATTGCCGCGCGGGTTCAGCCGGGGTCCAAGCCAGCGCGGCCAGTCCTTCCTCGCCCGGAGTTTCGCTGGCTTCGAGCACAAAGGCGTTGTTCGCGCCAGTCGCGCCCTTCAGCATCAGGTGCGCGCCGTCATCGCCGTTCAGAACATAAGCGGAGACCCCGCTGCGGGCCGCGTTGATCGCGGCGGCGACATCGGCCAGCGTGCTGCCGGTGGGCACAGTGATGGCGGCAGCGGCATGCGCAGGATCTTCGCTGAACCCGCCCGCGCCGATTGTGCCGAAGCGTAAAGTCAGGGTGCTCGCGCCAAGCGGCGTGGCGGGCGCAACCACAGCCGGGCTCTTGATAATCTGCGCGGCGGCCAGCGTCGTTACTTCGAGCGTGTAGGTGCCGCTGCCGCCGACCGCGCCCCGACTGACCGCAGCGACCGCGCTGTTGGCGATTTGTGGCTGGACTGACAGATCGCCAGTCCGGACCCGGTCACCCACCGCGCTGGCCAGCTGCAAGAACTGGCTCTTGAGCGTGGCGGCGGCGGAAAGCTGGCGCTCTACCGTATCGGCCCGCGCCGAGTTGCGATCGATTCTGGTTGCGAACTGCGCCGTCGCCAGACTCTCGGCCAGCGCCGTCATGTCGATCCCGCTGCCTCCGCCGAGCGTGGCAACGATTGAACTGGTGACGGACGTGGTTGGCATATGCGGTAGAACGGCGTTGGAGTGGTGCGGTTAAGCCGCAATTGCCGGATCGCGCCGCCCGTCGGGATCGAACCGCAGCGCCAGCGGCACCTCGATCGCCGGGCGCGGCGGGGCTTCGCCGCGTTTGAGCGAAAAGACGAAGGCCAGCACGGCGGCGACGGCGGCATAGAGCTCCTCACGGATCACCTGATTTTCGCGTGTGGTGAAATAGACCGAGCGTGCCAGCGCCGGATATTCCAGCGTCGGCACGTTCAATTCAGCGGCCAGATCTTTCATCGCCAGCGCCTTGTCACCGCGCCCTTTGGCCAGCACCACCGGCGCGCCGGCCTTGAGCGGATCATAGGCCATCGCGACGGCAAAATGGGTCGGGTTAGTCAGCACGAATTGCGCCTGGCTCATCACCTTGGCCACCGCGCCGGTGGCATATTGGCGCGCACGCTGGCGCTGGGCGGCCTTGCGTTCGGGCGAACCATCGCTTTCCTTGTGCTCGTCGCGCATTTCCTGTTGGCTCATCCGCAGCCGCGCGGTGCGGCGCAGCCACTGGATCGGCCAATCGGCCAGCGCGATGCCCAGCAAGCCAAGCGACAACAGCAGCAGCAGCCCTGTGAGCGCGGTCCAGGCTTCGTTCAAGGCGCTGCCCAGCGCCGCGCGGGAACCCAGCGAGAGCAAGCCGGGCACATGGTTGCGCGCCCAGATCCACACCAACATGCCCAGCACCAGCACTTTGGCGAGGCCTTTTGCGGCCTCGATCCATCCGGCTGCGCCGAACATCCGCGCAAGGCCCGTCAGCGGGTTCATCCTCGATGCTTTGGGCAAAGCATTGGCCCCGACCCAGCGCCCGTGGCTTGGTCCCAATTGCACGAGCAGAACTGCGCCCATGACTGACGCGGCGAGCACGATCAGCGGCGGCAAAACGCCCAGCGTCAGCGTCAGCAGCGCGCTACCCGGATCGAATTGCTCGATGGCGCTGCGGTCCCAGCTGAGCCCGCGCTGCGTACCCTGAACCAGCGCGGTCAGCAGCCACGGTCCCGCGAATTTGAGCCACACCGCGCCAACCAGCATGGCCACTGCTGTCGCCAGATCGCGCGAGCGCAGCACATCGCCTTTAAGCGCGGCGTCGCGTTTGCGCTTTTCGGTCGGGGCAAGGGTCTTCTCGCCGCTCATCGCGTCAGCAAGCCGGCGGTTTGGCGCAGCGCATCGTCGCTGAGCGCGGCGAATTGATCGGCCAGCAGCGGCGCGGCGGCGACCAGCGCGGCGATCCCCGCAAGTACGCCGGCCGGCAGCCCCAGCGCAAACAGGTTTAGCGCCGGGGCTGAGCGGCTCAGCACCCCGGCGGCGATCTGCACCAGCAGCAACAGCAGCGTTACCGGCATGGCGATGGCCAGCGCAGCCAGGAACATCTGGCTTCCCAGTCCCGCAATCTGCTGGAACGCGGCTGCGCTCAGCCAGCCGCTGCCCGGCGGCATGATCCGGTAACTTTCAACCACCAGCCGCAGCCAGGTCAGATGCGCGCCTAGCCCTAGGAAAATGATCGTCAGCAGCACGGTGAAATACTGCCCGAGCGCGGGCGAATGGGTG
>JANMBA010000287.1:0-3537 GCA_031360105.1 Novosphingobium sp. | reverse complement strand
CGATGTGTTCGCTGTCCACGGGGTTGGCGGGATCACCGGGTCGTTGCTGCTGGCGGTGTTCCTGTCGCCCGCGCTGGGCGGGGTGGGCTATGACGAAGGCGTGACCATGATCCAGCAATTCTTCGCGCAGCTCGTCGGGGTGAGCTTTGTTGCACTGTATTCGGCAATTGCCACCGCGGTGCTGGCAGTGCTGGTCAGCCTGGTGGTGCCGATGCGGGTGAGCGAGGACGACGAACGCGAAGGGCTCGACCTGAGCAGCCATGGCGAACGCGCGTGGGAATTTGACTGAGTTCCAGTCTGGACCTGCGGCAACGGCTTCGCCCGCTGGTTCGTGGCGGACGGTCCGCCGCAGCTTTGCGGTGTCCGGGCGATCAACCCGCAGCGAGCTGGTCAGCTACGTGTTCGGCACCTTGCTCATATCGGTGCCGGTATCGTTCGTTACCGGGCTGACGCTGACGCACGATGCGCACATGCTGGCGGGCAATACCGCCACGCTGCTGCTGGCGATCCCCCTCCCCGCGCTGCTGATGCGGCGGCTGCACGATACGGGCCGCAGCGGCGCCTGGGTGTGGCTGGCGGTGCTGAGCTTTTCGATCTGGCTGGGGCGCACAGTGATCTCCGCCGCCTGGGGCATGAACGCACGACTCAGTTTTGATGGCTGGACCTCGCTGATCGATTGGGCGGTGATCGTGGCCAATCTGGCGAGCGTATTTCTGGCAATGCTGCCCGGCAGCACTGGCGCGAACCGCTACGGCGCCGATCCGCGCGGCTGACTCAGACGTTACTGCCGAGCAAATCACCGATCAAGGCGATCGCTTCGGGTGCCCGCGCAAGTGACAGATGGCGGACCCGGATTTCGGCCTGCTGGTCGCTTTCATCGGGCAGCCCGCGTGCTGCTGCCGGGGCGACCACCCCGTCGATTGGAGACCACACGGCATAAGTCGGTACTGGCGGCTTGATCGGCGCAGCGATTTCCAATGGCGGTGCATCGACCGGATGGTTGTTGATGAATTCATACAACCACCAGCCATTGTTGGCGCGCGGATCGCCCGAGAAGGGCGAGCCCAGGGTGATCACCCGGTCAACCAGATCGGGCCGCAATTTGGCAACTTCGCGTGCGTAAATCCCGCCCAGGCTCCACCCGATCAGGCTGGCTTTCTCACCATTGCCTTGCGCCACCGCCGATTCCAGCCGCAGCACCAGCTTATCGAACAGCGTGTCCCGCGCGCCCCAGTTCGATCCCAGCCCCCAGCCGAATGCCTCGTAATTGGCGGCGCTCAGCGAACGGCGCAGCCGCTGAGTTGATAAATCATTGGCCAGAAAACCGGGATAGACGATTACCGGCCGACCATCGCCGCGCACCATCGGCGCGGCGGGCTGGAACAGGCTGAGCAGCAGCTTGGGCCCTTCAAGGCTTTCACCAAGCAGCAGCCTGAACGCGGGTGCCCCGGTCGCTGGACCGATCACCGGCAAGATCAACGGCTCATTCAATGGATTAGTCGCCAGTCAGAATCCGGTCGACCAGTTCCTTCACCGTGGGCGTAAACTTGTTTGAATAAAACGGGTCTTGCTGGAACCGATAGGCAGCATGCCCCGCAAACATCAGGTTTTGATCGATATCGCCGCCATGCGAGATATCCTGCAGCGTCTTCTGGATACAGAAGCTGCGCGGATCGGCCAGCCGCCCGGTGGTGTAATCGTCATGGTCCTTCCACGACGAAAACCCGCAGTGCGAGAGGCAGCCCATGCAGTCTTTCTGGTCTTGCTGGATCATCCCCCGCTCCGCCGGATCGACGAACACAATCGTGTCGTCCGGAGTGCGCAGGCCATCAGTATAGCCTTGCGCCACCCATTCGCGGGCATGGTCAAGATCTTTGGCGGTCACCCAGAAGTTTTTGCCCCGGACCCCGACATCAAGCCGAACCGTATGCTCACCCGCTTCGACTTTGGAATAGGGGATTTGACGTTCCGAGCGCGCTTGCAGGCTGCGCAGGAATGGATTGAGCACCGCTGAGGAATAGAACCCAGTGGGCGAAAAACGGTGCAGCAGCACATCGCCCGGCTCGATCTCACGCAGGGCATCCTTCCAGCCCTGCGGGATCGGGCTTTCCTCGGTCAGCAGCGGCCGGGTGCCAAATTGGAAGGCAATGCTGCCAAGCTCCGGATTATCCAGCCAGTGTTCCCATTCGCGCAGGAACCATACACCGCCGGCCATCACGATCGGCACGTCATCGGAGACGCCTTCGGCCCGCATCGTATCGCGCAATGCTTTGACGCGCGGATATGGGTCTTCCGGCTTGAGCGGATCCTCGGCATTGGATAGCCCGTTGTGCCCGCCCGCCAGCCACGGATCTTCATAGACCACTGCGCCGAGCAGGTGCGGCACCTTGTGATAGGCGCGCTTCCACAGCGCCCGAAACGCGCGGGCTGAGCTGATAATCGGCAGGTACATAACATTATACCGCTCAGCGATTTCGCTCAGCTTGTACGGCATCCCGGCGCCGCAGGTAACGCCAGCGATCATGCCGGTGGTTTCGGCCAGCACGCCTTCAAGGATCGGCTGCGCGCCGCCCATTTCCCACAGCACGTTGATGTTGATTGCGCCCTTCCCACCCGACATTTCAAAGGCGCGCTTGACCTGCGCCACTGCGCCATCGATCCCGTAACGGATCAGCTGCTCGTGGCGCTCTTTGCGGGTCAGCGCTTCGTAAACCTGCGGGACGATCTTGCCTTCGGCGTCATAGCTATCAGCATTGACCGCGCTGACCGTGCCGATCCCGCCCGCTGCCGCCCAGGCGCCCGAGCTCATGCCATTGGTGGCCGAAACACCCTTGCCGCCCTCAACCAGCGGCCAAACCTCGCGACCGCCATAAAGAATCGGCTTCAGGCCCTTGAAATTTGGCATCATATTCATTGCGTCCCGGTCTTTCCACTGGCCGTATTGCACGGCTTAATGTCTTTTGGAGCCGGACGATCGCCGGCCACTTCAAAGGCGGCGTAATAGCCGTTGAGCTCTGGTTTACTGACAAATTGAACCAGGCGAAAGCCCAGTGCGCCAAATTCGCAGAACAGCAGTTGCGGCGAAATGCCGTGCTGATCGGTCGGGCGATCAACATCGACCACCACCACTCGCCCGCCGGGTTTGAGCGCGGGGCGCAGATACCACAGGAACGCGTACGGCTCGCTCACTTCGTGGTACATGTGGACCATCATTACCCGGTCGAAACTGCCGGGCGGAAGCTTGGCATTTTCGGGCGCGCCGGTAATGATCGAGACATTGTCGAGCCGCTCACGCTCGACCCGGCGGCCCAGGTTCTGGATCGCGATGGGGTCAATATCTTCCGCCAGCACCCGGCCTTTGGGCCCGACCCGCTTGTTCAACCGGACGGTATAATACCCCTCGCCCGCGCCGATATCAGCAACCCGCATCCCCGGCTTGATTGCCGCCAGATCCATTACGACTTGCGCTTCACCAAGATTATCGCGCTGGTCTTCAGCCGCAAATTCGGTGCCGCCAACCGCCGAGACCGGGCGGAA
>JANMBA010000285.1:0-2097 GCA_031360105.1 Novosphingobium sp. | reverse complement strand
CTGCGCGCCGCCTGATCGTTGGCCAGCAGCTGCGCTTCCGCTGCATCAGCCTCTGCCCGGGCGGCTTCGGCGGCCGCCAGATCAGCGGCGATTGTGGCATCGCGTTGATCGACGGTCGCTTCAACCTTGGGCACGATGCCTTTGCCGACGAAGAAATAGATCCCCGCCAGCACCAGCAGCAGCCAGAACCATTGCGACTGATAGACCAGTGCGATTTGCGCGATTTGCGGCATTGCTACTCTCGATCAAAATGTCGGCCGAGGGTATATCCCCCGACCGGACAATATCACTGGGCGTAGAGGATGATCATCGACACGGCGAAGGCCATCAGGCCCAGCAGTTCCGCCGCCGCGAAGCCGATGTACAGTGTGGTGGTTTGACCAGCGGCAGCGCCAGGGTTGCGCAATGCGCCCTGGAGGAAGCTGCCGAACACATTGCCCACGCCGGCCGCCGCAGCGCCCGCGCCAATAGCTGCGAGACCGGCACCGATAACCTTTGCAGAAGCGAGATCCATTTTAGTAACTCCGATTGAAAAAGCGTTGAACGAAAAGAGTTTATTGAACTTAGTGAAGATTGACCGCATCGTTGATGTACAGCGCGGTCAGCAGCGCGAAGACGTAAGCCTGAATTGCCCCGACCAGCAGCTCGAGCGCGCTGACCCCGGTCACGAACACGAAGCAAAGCGCCGAGATGAAGTAGCCCATCGGTCCGCCGGCATTGAGCCCCTGCACCACGAAATTGCCGAACACATCGAGCAGCACATGGCCCGCGAACATCGCGATAAACGGCCGCAGCCCCAAGCTGAAAGGGCGAACGATAAAGCTGACGAATTCGACCGGCGCGATAAACAATTTGAGCACGAATGGTGCGCCCTTGGGCACGAACAATGAGAAGAAGTGCAGTCCGTGTTTCCAGAACCCGACGCCGAGCACGATCGCAAAGCTGACCAGGCTCATCACCATGGTGACGGTGAACTGGCTGGTCACCGTGAACGGATGCGCGCCCGGCACGATCCCGAACGGCATCGCGCCGATCCAGTTAGAAAACAGGATGAAAACGAACGCGGTGAACACCCAAGGAAGATACTTACGGCCCTCAGCCCCGATCGATGACCGGGTGATGTTATCGAGGAACCCGGTCATCCCTTCGACCGCAACTTGCCAGCGGCCCGGGACCAGCTGACGCTTCATCCCGCCCCACATGAACACCAGCACCGCAGCAAATACGATCAGCATCCACAGCGAGGAATTGGTGAACTGAAACGGCGACGCAATCAGCGTATCACTGCCAATCGGCGTGATCGTGAACTGGCTCATCGGATCGATTTTGGCTGCACCTGCCACGTCGTAATAGTCCCTACTTTAACCTTGGCGGTTGTTGTTGTTGCGTACCACCTGCAAGCAGGCTCCGGCAAAGGCCAGAAACATCAGCACGATCATTATCCATGGCCGCGTTCCGAACAGCGAATCAAGCCCCCAGCCAATCACGATTCCGCCAAGCGGATAGCCAACCATGGTCGAGGCGACCTGCATGCCGACCGAGCTACTTTGATCGCGCAGCGGCGCGTGATCGCGCGCCAGCCGGGCATCTTCAACCTTGCGCGCGGCATCAAGCCGCTGCTGCAACGAGCCAAGCGCCGGGTCTTCACCGCCCGCTGGCGTGGTCTGATCGGTTGGGTCTTGCGCCACGAAGGTCAGTCATTTCCTGGTCAGGATGAGCGATATTTGGCCGGAAAGACAGGCTTTGCGGCCAAGCGCCGTCCCCTTAGGCAAGCGGCCCGCCTAAGTCAACCGCAGCACCAAAGGCACACTGCCAAGTGCGGTCCTCGCGCCCATTCGCAGTTCAAAAAATCAGGCGATCGGCGCGCTGATCGCCGGGCAGCGGGCATCGCGCAGCGGCGCTTCGGCGGTGCGGGTGTGCCATGAGCGGTCAGGTGCCTGATACTTTTCGCCAGCCCGCGTTTTGAGGATCAGGCTGCACCCGGTGGTGAAGGCGTATTCTTCCACCGTCGAATGGTTGATCCCAGCGCGCTCGGCATAGATGGCGCGGCGTTTGATGTTCACATCATCGGCGGTGCGGCGCACATCGGCGCTGGGC
>JANMBA010000283.1:0-6052 GCA_031360105.1 Novosphingobium sp. | reverse complement strand
CGCCGGGGCGCGGGCCGCTGCGAGTGCTGGCCAGCGACGCGGCGGGCAACATCTGCGCGGTGGCGTACTTTGGGCGCAATTCTGGCTGGGGAAAAAAACAGCTGCCGCTGGGCGAACTGCGCTGGGTGGCCGGACGGCTCGATCAGTATGGCCAGATGCTGCAAATCGTTCACCCCGATCACGTTGCTGAGGATAGCGCGGCGATGCTGGGGCAGTTGACCGAGCCGGTCTATCCGCTGTCCGAAGGTCTGACCCAGGGGCGCACCGCTGGCTTGATCCAGCAAGCGCTGGAGGCAGCGCCCGACTTGGCCGAATGGATCGAGCCGGGGTTGGCCGATAAAATGCACTGGCCGCATTGGCGCGATGCACTGCTGCTGGCGCACAAGGGCGAGCACCCAGCCGCGCGTGACCGGCTGGCTTATGACGAACTGCTGGCAAACAGCCTCGCCTTGCTGCTGGTCAAGAATGCCAACCGCGCGCACGTTGGCACGCCGCTCCAAGGCGATGGGCACCTGCGGGCCAAGCTGCAACTGCCGTTTGACCTGACCAGGGCCCAGCGCCGCTCGATTGCCGAGATTGAGGGCGATCTGGCCCAGCCGGCGCCGATGCTGCGGTTGCTGCAAGGCGATGTCGGCTCAGGCAAGACGGCGGTGGCGGTGGAGGCGATGCTAATCGCGGTCGAGGCAGGGGCGCAGGCGGCCTTGCTCGCGCCCACGGAAATCCTGGCGCGCCAGCATTACGAGACGATCCGCCGGATGTTGACCCCGACCGGGGTGACCGTGGCGCTGTTGACCGGCCGCGACAAGGGCCGCGCGCGTGAGGCGATCCTGATGGGGCTGCTCGATGGCAGCATCCAGATTGCGATTGGCACCCACGCGATCTTTCAGGACGCGGTGGCCTACAAAAATCTTGCGCTGGTGGTGATCGACGAGCAGCACCGGTTCGGGGTCAGCCAGCGGTTGATGCTCGCGCAGAAGGGGCGCCGCACCCCGCATTGCCTGGCGATGACCGCGACCCCGATTCCGCGCACGCTGACGCTCGCGCAATATGGCGAGATGGACGTCAGCCGGATCGACGAGATGCCGCTGGGCCGCCAGCCGATCGATACCCGCGTGGTCGCGCTGGAGCGGATCAACGAAGTGATCGGCGCGCTTGATCGGCATCTGGCGGGGGGGCAGCAAGCCTATTGGGTTTGCCCGATGGTGCGCGAGCTTGAGACCGAGGATATCGCTGCGGCCGAAGCGCGCTACACCGATCTCAAGGCACAGTTTGGCGATATGGTCGCGCTGGTTCACGGCCAGCTCCGCCCCGAGGCCAAGGACGCCGCGATGGAGCGGTTCGTGCGCGGCGAGGCGAAATTGCTGGTGGCGACCACGGTGATCGAGGTGGGGGTCGATGTTCCGGCGGCAACCTTGATGGTGATCGAACAGGCCGAGCGGTTCGGGCTGGCGCAGTTGCACCAGTTGCGCGGGCGGGTCGGGCGCGGATCCGAACAGAGCACTTGTCTGCTGCTGCGCGGCAATGCGATGAGCGAAACCGCGCGCGAGCGGCTGGCCTTGATGCGCGAAACCCAGGACGGATTTCGCTTGGCCGAGGAAGATTTGCGGTTGCGCGGCGGAGGCGAACTGCTCGGCACGCGGCAATCGGGCGATACCCCGTTCCGCGTCGCCAGCCTTGAGCAAATCCAGCGGCTGCTGCCGACCGCGCATGACGATGCACGGCTGCTGATCGAGCGCGACGGCGGACTTAAGGGCGAACGCGGTGCAGCGGCGCGGCTGCTGCTCTATCTGTTTGAGCGCGACTGGGGCGTGCAATTGCTGCGCGGAGGATGACAATGACCGAAACACCAATCCGGCTGCTGCTGTGCGATATCGATGGCACGCTGGTGCGCCACGACAAGAGCTTGCCCGGCGAAAACATCGCGGCAATCCGCGATTTGACCGCGCGCGGGGTGGCGGTTTCGTTGATCTCGGCCCGGCCGGCGGCGGGGATTTTGCCAATTGCTGAGCAGCTGGGTCTGCTCGGCCCGTTCGGGGCGTTTAACGGCGGGACGATCTTTACCGACGACGGAGCAGAATTGTGCGCCGCGCAGGTGCCGCCAGCCATCGCCGAGCAGCTGCTGGCGCTGTATCGCACGGCCAATGTGACGATCTGGCTGTTTGCCGCCAATCGCTGGCTGAGCAGCGATTTGGGCAATTCGCACACCCCACGCGAAGTGATTTCATCGGGGCTGCAACCTGAGGACATGCGCGGCGCCGATGGCTTCCTGAATGATGCGGATAAAATCGTCGCGGTCTGCGATGATCGGGCGGCGATGGATGCGCTGGAACTGCGCGCGCGCGCCGTGGTGGGCGTGGCAGCCACCTTGGTCCGCTCGCAGGATTATTACCTCGATTGCACCGCGCTGACGGCCAACAAGGGCGATGGGTTGACCCGGCTAGCGGCGCTGTATGGCGTGCCGCTGAGCGAAGTAGCGGTGATCGGCGATCAGGCCAATGATGTCGCGATGTTCCGCCGCGCTGGCCTCGCCATTGCGATGGGCCAATCGAACGCTGCGGTTCAAGCCGCAGCGCACTGCGTGGCGGCGGGCAATGAAGACGCGGGCGTAGCCGATGCGATCAGGCGGTTTGTATTGCCGCGCATTGCGGAGAAATGACTGGTCGGGGAAAGAGGATTCGAACCTCCGGCCCCTGCCTCCCGAAGACAGTGCTCTACCAGGCTGAGCTATTCCCCGACCGATCGTTCACCCTTGCAAGCAGGGGTGAGGCAGGAGCGCGCCTATAAGCGGCGATCTGCGGGGTGGCAAGCGAGCAATAGCGCGCTAACGTGGGTTTATGGCCAGCGCTGCGATTCCCTTCGATTCTTCCCGCGATCAACCCCGCGAGCAGCACTGGGAATGGCAGTATCTCGACCTGATGCGGCGGATTTGGGCGGCGGGTGACGAGCGGATTGATCGCACCGGAGTGGGGACGCGGTCGGTGTTCGGAGCGCAAATCCGGTTTGATCTGGCGGGCGGCGCAATGCCGCTGATCACCACCAAGCGGGTTTATTGGAAGACCGCAACGCGCGAATTCCTGTGGTTTTTAACGGGTGACACCAACATTCGGGCGCTGTGCGCACAAGGCGTGCAAATCTGGACGGACTGGCCGCTTGAACGGTTCCGCAAAGATGCTGGCGAGCAGATTTCGCGCGAGGATTTTTCGGCACGAATTGTCGCCGATGCCGAGTTCGCTCGAAAATGGGGCGATCTTGGTCCGGTGTATGGCAAACAATGGGTCGATTGGCCGACTTTTGAGCCTGTTGGCGAGGGACTGTTCAAAGCGGGGCCGGGCATCAATCAGGTGGCACAAGTGGTGCAAAGCCTGCGGAATAATCCGGGCAGCCGCCGCCATATTGTCGAGGGCTGGAATGTGGCCGAGCTGGAGCAGATGGCCTTGCCGCCGTGCCACAAGACCTACCAGTTTCACGTCGCTAATGGGCGGCTGAATTGCCTGCTCTATCAGCGCAGCTGCGATGTCGCGCTGGGGCTGCCGTTCAACTTGTGGAGCGCCGCGCTGTTTACCCGGATGCTGGCACAGCAATGCGATCTGGAGCCGGGCGAACTGGTGTGGATGGGCGGGGATACGCACCTGTATCTCAATCACGCCGAGCTGGTCGAAGCACAACTGGCGCGTGCGCCGTCGGGCTGCCCGACGCTGTCGTTTGCGCGCCGCCCCGCCAGCATGTTCGACTATGTGATCGAGGACTTCACGGTGGCGGATTATTCGCCGCAGGCACCGCTGTCAGCGCCCATCGCAGTCTAGTTGACCTGGTAAGCACTTTGAAATAAAATAACTCGCAGCTAACATAACCTTCCAAAGTGAAGTTTTTGCAGGAGAGCGTTTCGTGGGCCAGAGGTTTGCCGGATGACCAAGCCAGTCGCCCCTGCCGGTGCGCCGCGCGGCAACTTGCCGCCGCTGCAACTGCATGTACCCGAACCGCCGTTTCGCCCCGGCGATCCGGTCGATTACAGCTACCTTGAAATACCGGCGGCCGGGCTGCTGCCGCGCCCGGATGAGGCCTGCGCCGCGAAGGACACGCATCCCCTGTGCGATGGGATGATCCGGGTGCTGGGCGATGATCACCGCGCTATTGGCGCGTGGGATCCCAAGCTTGATCCTGAAACGCTGCGGCGGATGCTGCGGGTGATGGCGCTGACCCGCGCGTTCGATGACCGGATGTACCGCGGCCAGCGGCAAGGCAAGACAAGCTTCTATATGAAATGCACCGGCGAAGAGGCCACTTCGGTCGCCTCGGCCTTTGCTCTGGCGGACGATGATATGGTCTTCCCGAGCTACCGCCAGCAGGGCATTTTGATTGCGCGCGGCTATCCGCTGACCGAGATGATCAACCAGATCTATTCCAACCGCGCGGATAAGCTCAAGGGCCGCCAGCTGCCGAACATGTATTCCAGCCGCGAGCATTCGTTCTTCACGATCAGCGGCAACCTGGCGACGCAGTATCCGCAGGCGGCCGGCTGGGCGATGGCCAGCGCGATCAAGGGTGATACCCGGATCGCCGCCAGCTGGATCGGCGAAGGCTCCAGCGCTGAGGGCGATGTCCACGCCGCGTTTACGTTCGCCACGGTGTTCAACGCGCCGGTGGTATTCAACATCGTCAACAACCAGTGGGCGATCTCAAGCTTTTCGGGCTTTGCCGGGGCCGAACGCGCGACCTTTGCGGCCAAAGCGGTCGGTTATGGCGTCGCCGGATTGCGGGTCGATGGCAACGATGCGCTGGCGGTCTATGCCGCGATGCGCTGGGCCGCCAATCGCGCCCGCGCCAACCAAGGCCCGACGCTGATCGAGCATTTCACGTACCGCGCCGAAGGGCATTCCACCTCTGACGATCCCAGCCAGTACCGCTCGGCGCAAGAGCGTGAGGAGTGGCCGCTGGGCGATCCGATCATGCGGCTGAAACGCCACCTGATTGCGCTTAACGAATGGACCGAAGAGCAGCACGCGGCGATGGACCTTGAGCTGATCGAACAGGTGAAGGCCGCAACCAAGGAGGCCGAGAAGAACGGCGTGCTCGGCCACGGGCTGCATCATCCGTTCCACACGATGTTCGAAGACGTGTTCGAGGAACTGCCGTGGCATCTTGAGGAACAGGCCGATCAGGCGATCCGTGAACGGCGCACCAAATGGCCCGAATGGAAAGAATCATGAGCGTGGTGGACGAGCCTACTGTCACCGCCGACGCCCCGGTCCGGCGGCTCAACATGATCGAGGCGATCAACGATGCACTGGCGGTGATGATGGACCGCGATCCGAACGTGGTCGTGTTCGGCGAAGACGTCGGCTTTTTTGGCGGGGTATTCCGGGCCACCGCGGGCTTGCAAAAGAAGTTTGGCAAGAACCGCGTGTTCGACACGCCAATCAACGAATGCGGGATTATCGGCGCGGCGGTCGGGATGGGGGCGTATGGTCTGCGCCCTGTGCCAGAAATCCAGTTCGCCGATTACATCTACCCCGGGCTCGATCAGCTCGTTTCCGAAGCTGCGCGGCTGCGCTATCGCTCGGCGGGAGAATTCACTTCGCCGATCACCGTCCGCACGCCATTCGGCGGCGGCATCTTTGGCGGGCAGACTCACAGCCAAAGCCCCGAAGCGCTGTTTACGCACGTTGCCGGGATCAAGACGGTCATTCCGGCCACGCCTTACGATGCCAAAGGGTTGCTGATCGCGGCGATCGAAGACAATGATCCGGTGATCTTTTTTGAGCCCAAGCGGATCTACAATGGCCCGTTCAGCGGCAATTATGACAAGCCAGTGGAACCCTGGGCGCGGCACGCTGACAGCGTGGTGCCTGAGGGGTATTACAAGGTTTCGCTGGGCAAGGCACGGGTGGTGCGCGCGGGCGAGGCGCTGACAGTGTTGGCGTATGGCACGATGATCCACGTTGCCGAAGCGGTGCTGGCGGATATGGGGGTCGATGCCGAGATTATCGACCTGCGGACCTTGGTGCCGCTCGACATTGCGACAGTGGAAAAGTCTGTGCAAAAAACCGGTAAA